>CAIXQW010000001.1 GCA_903921675.1 uncultured bacterium
GTCGTTATTGTAATTGCTATTAATCATGTGGCTAAGCCCAAATCTAGTACCAATATAATTCCCTTTAGCGTATTCAAATCTACCAAGTGTATCTATGGTACTATTATTTACATCTTTGGTGGTAGCATCTTCCAGTGGCGAAATAAAATAACTATCCCCACTTTTCCCGGCATGAATGCCTGCCCATAATTGTATAGGATAAACTGTCAACTTTCTAGTATTGTATCCAAAATTTACAGCTAATTGATTCATTTTTTTAGAGTTGCTAAATGAATTTCCTTTGGCTACATAATTCCCCATAACACCTATTTGCCCACTAATATTTATACAAACATTAGTGGAGGTAGCTTTGGTGACACTAGCGGCTAAGAAATTTGTTGCAAGGTTTGTTCCTGCACTTATTTGCAATGCTGCATCTTCTGATTTTTCTAAAAAAGGAGTTGGTGGTGCAGGCGGCGCATATATTGATGCGCAGCTACTGCCTAATACAGCAATAGCTGTAAATAAAATAATTTGTTGCATTATAATATTTTCTAATTTATTCAGCAGTAGTTTCAGTAGAAGCTTCGCTTACATTTTCTTTTAATTCTTGAATAGGTAATTCTTCTGCCTCCACCGGAGTTTCTATACTAATAGAATTATTTTCTGTAGCTACATTGTCTGCACTATTTTCTTCTACTGTTTCCGCAACTGTAACAACCTCTAATTGTTCTTTTGAAAGAAATGTTTCCTCAGATTGCTCTGATTTGTTCTGGACTTTAGGTTCTTCTTTTACAGCACTATTGCTAGTATTATTTTCTTTAGGTTTAGTGTCTTTTTTTACAAATGGTCTTGTTAAATAGCGCATTTCTTTTTCATCGGCATCTAAATTAGCTTTCACATCTTTTATTTTAGTGCGTAAAAAATTCACTTTTCTTTCAGCATCGGCAATAATAGATTCATATCTTTCTTGTGTTTCAAAACTGCGAATACCAGGTGCTAAATTTTTTAATCTATCCTGAAAGTCCCATAATATTTCTTCCTCTAATTGCAATTCTCTATCCAATTTATTAAAGTAGCTTCTATTTCTACGTACTTTTTCATCTAATGCTTTGCTGCCTTCGCTGCGGCGTTTTTCACGCTCTGCATCTTTTCTATCAAAAAAACTTCTTTTTGCTTTTAAAAATCTTTCCCACAAATCATCGCCATGTTCTTTGGCTACTCTTCCAATTTTTTTCCAATCTTCTGTCAATTCTAGCATTTCTTCCGTAGCACTTTCCCAATCTATTGTAGAATGAGATGCTAATTCTTCTGCTCTTGTAACTATGGTACTTTTCTTTGCAAAATTATCATCCAAATTTAATTTTATACTGCTGTAATAAGCGTTTTTTGCGGCATAAAAATAATTACGCGGTTCGTTGAATTTATTCCAAACCTCATCATTCATTTCATTATTTACTCTACCGCTAGCTTTCCATTCTCTTAATAAATGATCATAAGCATCAGTAGTTTTTTTCCAATCTCTGCTGTCCTTCAAGGCTTCTGCTTTTTCTATTAATTCTAATTTTATTTTTAAAGCTCCTTCTTGGTTATTTTTTACACTTTCGTAATGTTCTCTTTTTTTAGCAAAGAAAATATCTTTAGCATGGTTAAAGCGCATCCATAATTCATCGCTGCGATGCCTAGGAATGTGCCCAATTTTTTTCCAATCTTCATTTAATACATTAATATCCTCAGTGGTTTTTTTCCAATCGGTACTTGCCGCTAATGCTTCAGCTTTTTCACAAAGTTCTATTTTATGTGCAAGATTATCCAGTAATATTTGCTCTTGGCCTTCAAAATGGCCTTTCTTTTTTGTAAAAAAATCATCACGTAGTTGATCAAATTTATTTTTTAATTCTTCTACTCTTGGGTCTGGCACTAAAGATAATGCCTTTAGTTCTTTTGCTAATTCAGATATTTTTTCGGTGTTGTTTTTCCATTCTCCATCTCCATTTACAATTACTTCTGTATCTGCTACTATTTGCTGACGTTTTGCAATATTTTCATCTACCAATTTCTTTATCTCATTTTCCATCTCGTCGATGGTTTCAAAAAGTTTGCTGTAATCTCCAATCGCTTTTACAGTAGTGAGATATTGTTTTTGTCGCTGCAGTCTGCCAGCTAATTTAATTTTTTCGGCAGCATTAATATACTCTGCCTTTAGCACCATTGTTTCTTTCTCTATTTCTGCAAATTTATCTTGCAAAAATCCCAAAGTTGAATCTTTGTTTTTGTCATCGATAGTTGTTACAACACGCTTGTCAAACCATTTATTGGCTTGTAGTACTACTTGATTGTCTTCAATAGAATAAAAATTCTGCTCACTCATTTTGTTTATTATTTATTTTTTATAAAATGGAGGGTAAAAGTAAGGAAAATTAGAATAAAATATCTCTTTATACTAGCAATGTTCCATATTATGATAGTTTTAAACAACATCTGCTAAATTTACTAGCAATCCTGAATAATGGATATAGGAGCCACTAATTCAATAAGTGTAAAACTAATTTTGACAATACTTTTATATAAACTTAAATTTGCTTACTTTTTAAAATAAAAAACAAAAATGAATAAAGAAATTTATATTGTAAGTGCAGTGCGCACAGCGATGGGAGCATGGGGAGGTGCATTGAAAGATTTTAGTGCTACACAATTAGGCGCAATAGCTATCAAAGAGGCTGTGGCAAAAGCTGGTATTCTGCCAGAACAAGTACAAGAAGTATTAATGGGTTGTGTAATGCAAGCAAATTTGGGCCAAGCACCTGCGCGCCAAGCTGCAAAGTTTGCAGGATTGGCAGATAATGTGCAGTGCACTACAATAAATAAAGTGTGCGCTAGTGGCATGAAAAGTATTATGCTTGCGGCGCAGTCTATACAATGTGGTGATGCAGAAGTTGTAGTTGCCGGTGGTATGGAAAGTATGAGCAATGTGCCTTTTTATAGCCCAAATATGCGTTGGGGTAATAAATATGGTGATGTGAAAATGGTAGATGGTTTAGCTAAAGATGGTCTTTGGGATGTTTACAACAATTACGCAATGGGTAATGCCGCAGAGCTTTGCGCATCGGAATGTAAAATAAGTCGCGAAGAGCAAGATGCATTTGCTATAGAAAGTTATAAGCGCGCGCAAGCAGCTTGGGATGCTGGAAAGTTTGATGCTGAAATTGCTCCTGTGGCAATTCCTCAACGCAATGGAGAGCCTGTAATGTTTGCAAAAGACGAAGACCCATGGAATGTAAAGTTCGATAAAATACCTGCTTTGAAAAGTCCATTTGTAAAAGATGGTAGCGTTACGGCTGCTAATGCTAGCACAATGAATGATGGAGCAAGTGCCTTAGTGATTGTCAGTAAAGAATTTGCAGATGCTAATAACTTAAAACCAATTGCAAAAATAATTGGTTATGCAGATGCAGAGCAAGCTCCTGAATGGTTTACAACAGCACCAAGTTTAGCTGTGCCAAAAGCAGTTGCGAAAGCAGGATTGCAAATGAGTGATGTAGAATATTATGAACTTAACGAAGCATTTAGTGTTGTTGGTTTGGCCAACATGCAAAAAATGAATTTAGATGCTACGAAAGTAAATGTAAATGGGGGTGCTGTAGCAATGGGTCATCCATTAGGTAGCAGTGGAAGCCGCATTGTAGCTACATTAATAAATGTATTGAATCAAAACAATGCAAAAATTGGAGCTGCTGGAATTTGTAATGGCGGCGGCGGTGCTAGTGCTATAGTTATTGAAAAAATGTAATTTATAAGAAAAAATATAAAATAGAAAAGCAGGCAATTTAGCCTGCTTTTTTTATTCCATTTTTCTGCAATAAGTATATTGTAATATCATTGTATTTTGTTCTCCTAAAAACATCCTTGTTGGCTGTTAGGGGATTGCGTTTGTGACATAGTATGGCTTAGAGGCTAAGATCTCAAATAAAATATTTATCAAATAGGTACTTTTTGTACTAAAAAAATAATAGACAGCTTTACAAATGAATTGTAATGATTTAGCAAATAGAAATTAATGTAGAATAATTCCTACTTTTTCCACAAGTGTTATATTGAAGATTATTGTTTTCCACATCTACTTTCTATTAAAAATCATCTTGATTAAGCATGTTTTGCATTACCTTTGCGCAAATTCAAAAAAATCCCTATTTATGGCAAGTATCGGAAAAATTAAGCAAATCATTGGAGCAGTTGTGGATGTTTATTTCCCAGCAGGAAATGCGCTTCCAGAAATCTATAATTCATTAGAATTGAAGCGTCAAGATGGCTCAACTCTTGTAATGGAGGTTCAACAACATTTAGGAGAAGACAGTGTGCGCGCAATTGCAATGGAAGGAACTGAAGGTTTGGTGCGTGGTATGGACTGCGTAGACATGGGAAAACCAATTGCAATGCCAGTAGGTGATGCTATCAAAGGTCGTTTATTTAATGTTACAGGTGATGCGATTGATGGTTTGCCTCAGCCTAGTAAAGTAGGTGGTAGACCAATCCATGCTAATCCTCCATTGTTCGAAAACTTAAGTACTGCAACAGAAATTTTGTTTACAGGTATTAAAGTAATCGATTTGATTGAGCCTTATGCAAAAGGTGGTAAAATTGGATTGTTTGGTGGTGCCGGTGTTGGTAAAACAGTTTTAATTCAAGAGTTAATTAATAATATTGCGAAAGCTTATGATGGTGTATCTGTATTTGCAGGTGTAGGAGAGCGCACTCGTGAAGGAAATGACCTAATGCGTGAAATGATTGAAGCAGACATCATGACTTATGGTGCAGACTTTAAACATAGCATGGAAGAAGGCGGATGGGATTTAGAAAAAGTGGATATGGAAGGTTTGAAAAATAGTAAGGCTACTTTCGTATTCGGACAAATGAATGAACCTCCAGGCGCAAGAGCTCGTGTGGCATTAAGTGGATTGACAGTTGCAGAATATTACCGTGATGGTGATGGCACTGGTAAAGGAAAAGATATCCTTTTCTTCGTAGATAATATCTTCCGTTTTACACAAGCAGGTTCTGAGGTGTCGGCTTTGTTAGGTCGTATGCCAAGCGCGGTGGGTTACCAACCTACATTGGCTACAGAAATGGGTTTGATGCAAGAAAGAATTACTTCTACTAAAAATGGTTCAATTACCTCTGTGCAAGCGGTGTATGTGCCTGCGGATGACTTAACAGATCCAGCTCCAGCAACAACATTTGCGCATTTGGATGCCACAACAGTATTAAGTCGTAAAATTGCCGATTTAGGTATTTATCCTGCGGTAGATCCATTAGATAGTACTAGTCGTATCTTAACGCCAATTATTGTTGGAGATGCGCATTATAATACTGCAAACCGCGTAAAATTAATTTTACAACGCTATAAAGAATTACAAGATATCATTGCTATTCTTGGTATGGATGAATTGAGTGAAGAAGATAAATTAACTGTATCTCGTGCTCGTCGTGTGCAACGTTTCTTAAGCCAACCATTCCATGTAGCAGAACAATTTACTGGGTTGAAAGGCGTGTTGGTACCAATCGAAGAAACAATCCGTGGATTTAATATGATAATGGATGGTGCAGTTGATGAGTATCCAGAAGCAGCATTCAACCTAGTTGGTAGCATAGATGATGCTATTGCAAAAGGTAAAAAAATGATGGAAGCAGCTAAGAATTAGAATTTTAGTATCAAGATATAAGTATCAAGACACAAGAATAGATCTTTAAAAAGAATTAATTAGTTAGAAATATTATTTTATGCATAATTTTAAGGAATTAAAAGTTTGGCAGAAAGCAATGGATTTAACTGAATTAGTTTATAAAATATCTTCTGATTTTCCAAAGGAAGAGAAATTTGGATTAACAGTTCAAGTTCAAAGATGTTCTGTTTCAATTCCATCTAATATTGCAGAGGGGTGCGGAAGAAATTCTGATAAAGATTTACAACGATTTTTAACAATTTCAATTGGAAGTGCTTTTGAATTCGAAACACAAATGATACTAGCAAACAGGTTTAAATATATTAATCAAGATTTATTTAATAACTTTACTAATTACATTTCAGAAGTTCAAAAAATGATTTATGGTTTCAATTTATCAATAGAGAATAAACAAAGCAAATAATTAATTAACCTTAAAAATAAAAAAGTAAACAA
>CAIXQW010000002.1 GCA_903921675.1 uncultured bacterium
ACTAATACCTAACCACTTTGGGAAGGCTAAGTTTAAACTAGTAAAAATGGCTTCGTAGCTCAACTGAATAGAGTACTTCACTACGGATGAAGGGGTTCCAGGTTTGAATCCTGGCGAGGTCACTAAAAGAGATTGCTAAAATATTAGTAATCTCTTTTTATTTTTATAAAAAATTATTTTTAGACGCAATGTTATTTTTCTATATTTCCCTTATTCCTATTTATTTTTGCAATAGCAAATAATATTTAAGAATGCAAACACCCTTTACCACAATCAGCCAATATATTGCTGCGCAAGACCCAGATGTGCAAACCACACTACAAAGCCTTTACAAGGCAATTTTGGCTGTAGCTCCAGATGCAGAAGAATGCATTAGCTATGCTATGCCTGCATTTAAACAAAATGGCATGTTGGTGTTTTTTGCAGCTTATAAAAAACATATTGGCATATATGCTACCCCTAATACTAATACATATTTTAAAAAGAAACTAACTGGGTATAAAATTGGTAAGGGCTCTATTCAGTTTCCGTTAACGGAGCAATTACCATTGGCTTTGATTCAGGAAATAGTAAAGTATAATTTGGAGAAAAACATGCAGAAAATAAAATAATATAGATTGTAAGTTTAGTAGATTTTTGGCAAATACATTTTTATAAATTTAGCTTATTTTGTTATTTGAAAGGATAGATGCAGAAAAATAATTAAACAATTAGGCATAAAAAAAACCTCCGCTGCAATAAATAGCGAAGGTTTTAATTTGTATAATAAAATTTGAATTAAGGGAAAATTCCTAATTCGCTATAGCTTACACCTACTTTGTTGATAGCACAAACAAAAGCTGCTGTACGCATATCTTCTATTTTTTTGCTCGCTGTCCAAATATCACGAATTTCGTGGTAGCTACCAATCATGGTATCTTCCAATCCGCTATGTACTAAATCTACTTCGTCTGGGCCATGCGACAATACAGTCTTTTCTGCCATGCTTAAAGATTTGCCAGTCATTTCTTCTACCTTTTTAATTAAAGCCATATTGGTATTTTCTTCGAAACGTTTTTCTAATCGGCCATAGCGCACATGGCTTAAGTTTTTCAACCACTCAAAATAACTTACTGTAACACCGCCTGCATTGATATACATATCTGGTACTACAATTGTTCCTTTTTTAGCAAAAATTGCATCAGCTTCTGGAGTCAAAGGACCATTTGCTGCTTCGCCAATAATTCTAGCTTTTACGCGTGGAGCATTTGCACCATTAATTACATTTTCTAATGCCGCAGGAATTAAGATATCGCAATCTAGCTCTAATGCTTCTGCACTTTTCTTTAAATTTTTAGACCCTGGAAAATTTAAAATACTACCAGTTTTTTTGCGGAATGCTACTACTGCATCTACATCTAAACCCTTTGCATTATAGATAGCACCTTCGAATTCTGCCAAGGCTACTACTCTTGCTCCTCCTTGTTGAAAATACTTAGCTGCATGATAACCAACATTGCCTAAACCTTGCACTACAACAGTTTTGTCGCTCATGCCTACATTCATTTTCATGCGCTTCATAATCTCTGCATCATTACACAACTCGCGAATACCAAAATACACACCTAAGCCTGTAGCTTCTGTTCTGCCGCGCACACCTCCTTGTGTAACTGGCTTACCAGTTACGCAACCTGCTGCATCAATTTCGCCTGGGCGTAAACTCATATAGGTATCTACTATCCAACTCATTTCGCGTGGACCAGTTCCGTAATCTGGTGCTGGAACATCTGTACCTGGGCCAATAAAATTTTTCTTTACTAACTCTGCAGTGTATCGACGAGTGATTTTTTCTAAATCATACACCGATAAATTTCTTGGATTGATTTTAATACCGCCTTTTGCACCTCCAAATGGTACATTTACAATTGCACATTTGTAAGTCATTAAAGCAGCTAATGCCATTACTTCGTCTTGATTTACATCCATGCTATAACGAATACCGCCTTTTACTGGTAATTTATGATGTGAGTGTTGCACACGATATGCTTCAATTACTTCTATTTTATCGTTTATTTTAACGGGAAATTTCATACTGTACACGCTGTTGCAAGCTTTGATTTGCTCCAATATCCCTTTATCGAAAGTAGTATATTTAGATGCTTTGTCAAAGTTTCTTTCTACACTTTGAAAAAAACTGTAGTGTGTTGCTTTAGCGGTTGCCTTTTTTGTAGCTTTTGCCATAGATGTTTTTTTGTTTTTTTTAATTAATTTTATTTTATGGTTTGTTCTATTTTAGTAATTTTTTTGTCTAAGCGAGTTAGGTAAAAAATAATTCCCGCAAAGATAGTAACCAACACCATTACAACGGTGTAGATTTTTCCATCTTGGTATAAAATACCTTTGCCTGTAGTAGGCAATTGATTGATTGTAGTTGTGGTATCTTGTCCAAAAACTGCTACTGCAGAAAAACATAATAATAATGTTACAACTATTTTTTGTAATGTAGAATGCATTAGATGTATTAGTCTTTTTTTAAAAAATCTTTAGGTAAATATTGTTGCAAATCTAAATGCAATTGAATGCGCACTAAACGCATACGCAAATTGCCAATCCATACACTTAATAAAATCCAACCTACCATTCCCGGCAAGCTAACTTTACGTAAGTATTTGCTTTGTGTATATAAAGCTTGAAAATTATTGCCATCGGTGCCAGGATGCAAACTTTTGGCATGTGCAGGTATAATAAATATTAAAGGAAACAACATGGCTAATGCAAATACATTAAACACAGCACTAATGCGTGCCACAGATTCTTCGTTTTTAATAAACATGCGCAGCACAGCATAAGCAGCATATACTATTAGCACAGCTAATGCACCAAGTTGTTTAGGATCATTGCTCCAAAATTCGCCCCATGTAACACGTGCCCATTCCATACCTGTCATCATACCTAAGCACCCCATAAATAAACCTACAAATGCAAATTGCGAACTGCCTGCATCAAAACGCAAATCGGATGATAATAAAAATCGGATGGCATATACCCCACTAACTGTAAAACAAATAATCATAGAGTACCACATTGGAATATGAAAAAAAACATTTCTAATGGTCTCGTTTAAAATAGGCAAATCGGGAAATTGGAACAAAAAACCTGCTACAATGGTATAACCCAATAGCAATATACTTAACGCTTTCCACCAATGATTTTTCATCCAAAAATTTGTGTCGGTAAAATTAGTATTTATTAAGCAATGCAGAAAAGAAAATGTGTGAGTATTATCAATAGTTTGGAATAAATAGTGATTGAAGAAATGAATTGATAAAATGAATTGTATAAAATTCGGAACAGCAAAAAGAACAGTTTATTACAATTTTCTTACAACACCATGCATTTGACAGGGAACACCTACTAATTATTTTAATAATTGTATTTTTTGTGTTCATGTTCCCTTAGATGGTCTTCTACTGCCCATAGTTTTTTGTTTATGGAGTATAGCTCTTGGACTAATGGGTCTATTAAAATGACTGA
>CAIXQW010000003.1 GCA_903921675.1 uncultured bacterium
GACAAAAAGTTAGAACAACTTAATAAAAAAAATTTATTTCCAAATAAATTAGAAAAGGCAAATAAAATTTTGTCTAAAACAGGACTTCCTAAAAAGAAATAAATTTTTTAATAAGTTAGTATGCCAGCAAAATTTGCAGAACAAGATATAAAAAGCAAACTAAGCAACAAAAGAATGCTTAGCAGTTTTATAGACAATCAAATAAAAAAAACAACAAAGAAAACTGCTGCCTTGCAATATGTATTTGTAAGCGATGATGCATTGTTGCAAATGAATCAACAGTTTTTACAGCACGATACTTTTACAGATATTATTACATTTGATTTAAGCGAATCTCCCGATAAAATTATTGGAGAAATATACATCAGCATAGATAGAGTAACAGAAAATGCTAATAAATTTTCTACAGCATATACTGCCGAATTGCATCGCGTAATTTTTCATGGGGCATTGCATTTGTGTGGTTATAAAGACAAAACCAAAGCCGATAAAGAAACCATGCGCGCTATGGAAGACAAGTGGTTGAAGGCTTATCAGCAAGTAATAAACAATAAATAATATGCTACGTGCTATTCTACTAATATGTAGTTTTTGTATTGCAATAATCAGCAAAGCACAAATTATTACTATGGATGGCAATGCATTGTTTGATGATCACGCATCCTACTTTTATCATTTGCAAATACACTGTATTGGTAATGATACTTTTGCAGGAACAGTAGCATACATCCCACGAGGACAAATGGAGATAAAGAATAAATTTTATCAAATTATTCATTTGTATGTAGATAGTCAAAACAAAAAAATAAAATTATTAGAAGGCGATGCGTTAGGCGTATCGCCATCCAAATTTTTTCATGATGTGTGCTATATGCAAGGCACTTTAGACTATGTAGTGCAAGATGGATTTACATTTTGCTTTGGCTATATAAAAGGCAATGACATACACGCAGATAGTTGCAGTGCAGGCTATGTATATATAAGCATGGCAGATGATTTAGAAACCGTTTGTCAATCGCCAAAAACTTCTCCTAAAAAAGAAATACCAAAAGATATTTACAATATTGCAGTGCAAAAATTATTTGCTAAAAGCCAACGCTTAGCGCAAACAGATAGTGCTATCGTTAATATTACAAATAAACCTACCATATTGTCTGGCAATACAGTCTCAGAAATTTTAATTGATTCAGATAGTTTACAATTTTCCATCAGCGATTATGATACAGAAGACGACGATTTGATTTCTGTGTATTGGAATGGTAAATTGATAATACCCAACTACACCTTAAAAAACGAAGCGCTTAATTTTAAATTGCCAATTAGTAATCTGGCACAAGATACAATCATGATTCAATCGCATAATATAGGTTTATATGCCCCAAATAGTGCGTTATTATTACTACAGGATAATAAGAAAATTTATCCTTTCCAAACAGCTTCGCTAGCCAATGATAAAATGATATTGGTGCTAAAAAGAAAACGATAATATTAAAATTAGTTCGTTTTGTATATCGCTTTCGCACATTCATTTTACTTTTCTCTAAACCTCTTGCCCTCTTTGTTCCCCTTCAATAACCACATTTTTACTAACTAAAATACTGCGTTAATATTGGCAATTCGTATTTATTTCATGCTTATTGCATCTGCTTTTTTTATACATTTGATATTTTGAAAACAATACCATTGTTGAAAAATTATTTAGTCATATTATTTACATGCATAGTGGCTGCAGCCAATAGCCAAACGCGCTATACATTAATGGGAAAAGCGGTGCACAATGGTACTGCACAAGGCTACCAATTAGAGGTGGTAGATGATGGTACAGGCAAGTTAAAAGGCCAAAATGTATCGATAGTAGAAAATGGTAGAAAAATTATTGGCGAGGTGGTAGGCAATATTGTGTATGCAAAAAAAAGAATGTACTTTAAAGAAATTCGTGTGACTAATTTGCGCAAAGGAGAAACGCAAAACGATTATTGTTTTTTTGAAATAAATGCAGACTATTTTATTAAAGATGGTAGGACAATTATTTCAGGAAAATTTGTTGGCCGCTCTCCAAATGGAAATACGTGTGGTAGTGGCGATATTTATTTGATGGGTCCCAAAAGTGTAGAAAAAATTCACACAGAGTATATTCAAAAAATTGAGGCTGCAAAACTCCCAACCATCATCAAAAAAATTACTCCACCAGTTTTTAAAAACAAAAGTGTAAAAAAAGTAGAGCCGAAAATAGATACAGCAGCAACTACGCTAACTCTAAAACCTACGGAAAAAAACATTTTTCCATCTGTAGGCAAAGGTGTAAGTATGTACGAATATGATAGCGACACTCTAAAACTATTTATCAGCGACTACGATAAAAATGACGGCGATAGAATATCCTTATACATTAATGGTAAAGCATTGATGAACAATTATACCCTGACCAGCACAGTAGATTCTATGTCTATTAATATGCTAGACTATGGCAATGGAACTGGTATAGATACCATAAGCGTGTATGCCCAAAACGAAGGATATTATTCGCCAAATAGCGCTAAAATACTAATAGTAGATGGTATACAGCAATACTTATTTTATGCTTGTAACAATTACCAGCAAACCAAATATTTGATTTTAAGAAAGAGAAAATAAAAAACTGGCTTGCAATTTTTCAATCACAAGCCAGTTTCTAAAAGTCTTAAATCTATTAATAATCTTAATTCTAAAAAAAATCTATTTCTTAAAATTAATTTCATCCATAATTGCATGGCCCCCTAATACTTTGTCCAACACCCACATTATGTAGCGCACATCTGCTACTATGGTACGTTTGTATTTTTGATCAAAACTAATATCGCCACTCATTGCCTCCCAGTTGCCATCAAAAGCAGCGCCAATCAACTCGCCATTGCCATTAATTACAGGGCTTCCGCTATTACCGCCAGTGATATCATTATTGGTAATAAAACAAGTAACCAAGGTGCCTAATTTTTTATCGGCATAGTCGCCATAGTCTTTGTTGCGTAATAAGTCTAAAATATTTGGTTGCAAATCGAACTCTGCATCGCCAGCTTTATATTTTTCCAACAAACCTTCTGCAGTAGTGTAGTAGTTAAATGCAACGGCATCCTTTGGTTGATAAGCTTTAACCTGGCCATAAGTAATACGTTGTGTACTATTCGCATCAGGGTACATTAATTTACCTTCATTTTTCTTCATCAATCCTGCAATAAATGCTTTGTCGATGTCTGCTTTTTGTGCAGCAAAATCCAATCCTTTTTTCTCGTAATTGTCCTTGTAATTGCTCATGATGTTTAGTGCATAATTTACTGCTACATCATTCGTAATATTTGTTTCATTCAAGTTGCTTAATAATGTTGCCATTTTATCTGCATCCAACAAAGCAGTATTGCTATAAATATATTCTGTATAGTCGTTAAATGTTTTTTGCCAATCTGCACTGCCAAAGCGTTTAAATACATCATCCGAAAAAATACTTGGTTGTTGGTCTTTAGGTACATCTTGATACAACAATAAATTCATTGCGCTGAATAATTTTTTATCAGTCATTAAATCCATATTTTTCAATGCCGCTTTTTGCGAAGTTTTTAATTTAGCAATCGCTTCTGTAATTTTTTCTGGCGCTTCTTTTTTCTTGTACATATCCATAATAGCATAGAAACCTGCCGCAATTTTTGTAAGTGCAGGAGTCATAAATGCTTCACGGTAATAAGTGCCATGTTTTACAAAAGGTCTGTATGCATCATAGGCAGCTTTGTAATTGTCCATTACATGGCTGTAGACTTTATCACCATTTGCCCATTTTAAATAATCAGCTTCTTGCTTTTGTTTGGTTTCCATTACATGCTGTGCTTTCAACTGCTCTGTTTGCCCAATAAAGTATTTCCAATAGTTGGCAATGCTAGCGTAGTTACTAGCATATTTAAGGTTCGTAGCTTCGTCTTTATCCATTTCCTCGCGCATAATGCCTAAGCGCTTAGTACGAATTTTTACTACAGCAGGATTACTTTCGTTGATAGCCAAATCTACACCATAACTACTTAAATAACGCTGTGTGCGGCCTGGGTAACCATATACCATTGCATAATCGCCTTCCTGCACACCTTTCAGGCTTACTGGCAAAGAATATTTAGGCTGATAAGGTCTATTGTTTTTACTATAAGCAGCAGGCTTGTTATCCTGATTACTATAGATGCGGAACATGCTAAAGTCGCAGGTATGACGAGGCCACATCCAGTTGTCGGTATCGCCACCAAACTTACCAAGGTTTTCTTGTGGGGTAGCTACCAAACGAATATCTGTAAAGCGCTCAAATACCATCATGTAATATTTATTACCACCAAAAAATGGTTTTACATCTACCTCGTAGCCAAGCGCTTTTTGCTCAGCTTCCATTTGCTTCACCCACTTTTCTAGTTTCTTATCAAAAGCATCTCCTTTTAATTTTTTAGTAATTTTAGCTACTTTATCTGTTACATCTTCTACACGCACAAAAAAGCGCACAGACAAATTAGGGCATGGTAACTCTAAGTCGCGAGATTGTGCAGCAAAGCCATTCATTAAGTAGTTTTTTTCTACAGTGCTTAAGCCTGCTATGGCATCGTAGCCGCAGTGGTGATTGGTCAATACCAAACCCTCTTTACTAATAATTTCGGCAGTACAGCCGCCACCAAAGTGCACAATAGCATCTTTCATGCTACTTTTATTAATGCTATACAACTCTTCTGAGCTTAATTTAAAGCCCATTTTTTGCATGGCTTCGTAATTTTGATTGATAAGGAAAGGCAACCACATTCCTTCATCGGCGCGTACTCCAAGGCTGGCAAGTATAGCAATGGCAACTACAACTAATTTTTTCATATTCTAACTTAATTTTAAAGACAGCAAATATAATTAGGAATATGCTAGTTAGAAATGATATTTGATGAATGGTAGATTAATTTCTAATTAGATAATTTGCCCATTTTTCAATTTATGCATGTATAATTAATACAACTGTTATTGAATTGGTTTTACCCAAATGTTTTCGGCTTCGCTTTTACGAATGCTAAGGTTGTACCCAGCTATCATAATGCTAAGCGGGTCGCCGAGTGGTGCAGTAATTTCTAGCAGCACATCTTCGCCAGGTATAAACCCCATTTCCATTAAATGGTTGGCTATTTCACTTTCTTCAAATTCTACAATAGTAGCTTTGGTATGAGGCGCCAATTTGGTTAATCTTAATTTTGTATGCACGCTGTAAAGTTGCTGGAAAAATATATGTGTAGATGTTTTGGGGATGTTATAAAAAGGAAAGCACGAAACTACTAGAATGGTTCTTGTACTATTCCTATACCATATATAGTACTATTCCAACTTTGTTTACAAAATAATATTATGTATACATACACTGCAACTAAAATAATATTTTTAAATATTACAAACCGCTAATGCAAAGACCAAAGCTAAATGGTCTTACGCCAATACCTTGTGTATTATTTACTTTAAATACTTCTGTAATTTGGTAAGCACCATATAGGCTAAAGTTGCCCCAACCAATGCGTGCTGTATTCATTAAGCGCCATGTTTCAAAAAATCGGCGACTACTTTCTTTGTCTTTATAATTACCAGCACCAAGGTTTACAACGCTTTTAGTATGTGCATTTACCAATGCGCCAACTCTTACACCAATACTAGCTTTAAAGCCTTGATTTCTATTGCCTGTATTGCCAAAATAGCGAAACTCAAAAGGCACCTCAAAGTAATTAAGGCTTAATTTATTTCTTTTGTAAGCACTGTTATTTAAGAATGTAGCATACTTGCTAGTATCTGTTAAATGCAGTGTCATACTATCTAAAAACACATTACTACTTGCTATACCAGCACCTGCTGCAAAACTGAAATTCTTTTTTACAAACGGAAAATCATAGCATACATAAGCATTAATTTCATGGCCTCTTTGTTTTAAATTGATGTTAGAACCGCTAGGTAATGCCCAAGAATTAAACCCGGTTTGTATCATTACATAGTCTTTACTAGGCTTTTTGTATTGATTATTAACGCTAAAAATACTTTTTTTAGTTTTTAATACTTCTGCATCTGTTTGTGCTTGTGCAATGTTGGCTATTATTAAAAAAGAGGCAACAAATAAATTTAGTTTTTTTATCATAAATATTTTCTTAGAAATCCAAGATGCCTTGCTAATTTTTGCAATGCGAAGGCAAATATAGTATCTGTGCCTCATAAATGGGTGTTAAAATAGCTATAATTGGCTTACATCAGCTAATATCATTTTTATAAAATGCATTTCTGCGTAATTGTTTTGTTACATTTTATTTTTTTTATTGATTATTTTTTTAAGATTGTTTTAACAGCCTCTGCCGTTGTAAGTACTAAATTTGTTTGCTATCAAAAATTATGAAAGGCAAAAGTTTATCAATTGTAAATGTATTATTGCTTTGTGTATTGCTAGCAGATGCGCAAGAATTAATTTTTAGTGCACAAAGCAGCAGCAGCAAAGTAGGTTTGCAAAGCAGATTTTCTGTTACTTTTTCTATACAAAACGCTTCGCAAATCAATCAGTTTCATGTGCCATCTATGGCCAATTTTACAATTGTAGGTGGGCCAATGCAAAGCTCTAGCTTTAGTACAATTAATGGTAGTAGCAGTAGTAGTATTTCTTACACCTATTATTTACAACCAAAGGTACTTGGCAAATTCGAAATTCCTGCAGCTACAGCAATTGTAGATGGAAAATCTATCAAAAGCAATACCATACAATTAGAAGTAGTAAAAGGCAATAGCACCGCACCTCCTGCCAAACCCCAAGTAGACCCTTTTAGTGATCCATTTTTTGATGCAGACCCATTTGCACCCAATCCGCAGCAAAACAAAAATAGAAAAGCACCAGCCAAAAAAAGCAATCGCATTTTTACACAAGCAGATCTAAAAGGAAAAGTATTTGCTAGGGTAGATGTAGATAAAACAAAAGTGTTTCAAGGGCAGCAAATTACAGCCTGCTATAATTTATATTCGGAGTTGCCAATAGAAGCAGGGTTTAAAAAGCTAATGAGTCCTGCAGGTTTTTGGTGCCAAGATTATACCAATAATATCAATCCGCAAGCCTGCGAAAGAGTAGTAGAAAATGGCCATGAATATCGCAAATACACATTGCGTAAAACTGCTTTATTTGCTACAAAATTTGGCGAATTAGAAATTCCATCTGTAGATATTATTGGCAATGTAGATACCGAAGAGGAAGATGCTGTGCAGACTGATGACAATAGCATGCTAGGCGCGTTGATGCAAATATTTAGCAATGCCAATACTATAAAAATACCAATAGAGTTAGCTACAGCGCCTGTAAAAATTACGGCTATGGAATTACCTACAGAAAATAAACCCATCAACTTTTCACAGAATGTTGGCGCCTTTACAATAGAGGGCAATTTAGATAAATCAGAAATTACTACTGATGAAACTTGCGTGCTACAATACATTATTCGTGGCAATGGCAATATTAAATTAATCAGCAATCCTAATGTAGAAATACCTGGCGACTTTGAAAGTGTGGAGCCAATAGTATTTGATACATTAACCAATTCAGGCACAGAGTTATCTGGCTACAAAATATTTAAATACATTCTAAGCCCAAGAAACACAGGCGAATTGCATATAGCCGCAGCTACTTTTAATTATTTCAATCCGCAAACCAATCAATACGAAACAGTTGCTACACCCGCCTATACCATTAAGGTAAAATCTGGGAAAAGCATCATTAGCCACAAACCCAAAGGCCTTCCTCAAGATATTCATGATATTGTAAATGACGATACCATGCAAAAAAATAATGGAAAAGTATTAGCAGAAAACCCATTGTATTGGAGTGCTTATTTGATTCCTATTTTTGGTTTGTTAGGTGTAAATTTATTAA
>CAIXQW010000004.1 GCA_903921675.1 uncultured bacterium
CAGTTGCCAAAATAAATAAAAAATATATAGAATTAATTTTAGATAGTTTACAAATAAAATTGACACTAATAACACAATAAAAAATTAATGAAAAAAATAAAATTTGCGGTAGTTGGCTGTGGGCACATTGGAAAACGCCATGCAGAAATGATAAGCAGAAATGAAGAATGCGAATTAGTAGCATTAGTTGATGTAAAACCAAAAGAATATTTAGGTATTGAAAACTTCAATGTTCCTCTTTTTACAAGTATTCAAGAACTATTGGCTAGTAACTTAGAAGTAGATGTTGTAAATATTGCTACCCCAAATGGCTTTCATGCAAAACAGTCTTTTGAATGTTTAGAAGCAAAAAAACACATTGTTGTAGAAAAACCTTTAGCATTAACCAAGCAGGATGCAGAGCAAATAATATTTAAAAGCTTACAAGTGCACAAGCAAGTATTTGCAGTAATGCAAAACAGATATAGCCCGCCAAGCGAATGGTTCAAACAACTTTTACATTCTGGCAAACTGGGCAAAATTTTCATGGTACAAATTAATTGCTATTGGAATAGAGATAATCGCTATTACAAGCCAGAAAGTTGGCATGGAAAAAAAGATTTAGATGGTGGCACATTGTTTACGCAGTTTAGCCATTTTATAGATTTAATGTATTGGTACTTTGGAGATATCAAAAACATCCAAGCAAAATTTGCCGATTTCAATCATGAAAACTTAACCGATTTTGAAGATAGCGGTTTTGTAAGTTTTGATTTTGTAAATGGTGGCATGGGAAGCCTAAACTACAGCACATCTGTATGGGATAAAAATCTTGAAAGTAGTATTACAGTAATTGCAGAAAATGGCTCTGTAAAAATTGGTGGGCAATATATGAATGAGGTAGAATATTGCCATATTAGGGATTATGAAATGCCTACATTGGCTTCTACCAATCCTGGCAATGACTATGGTGCATATAAAGGCAGTGCAGCAAATCATCATTACATTATAGAAAATGTGGTAGATGTGTTGAATAGCAGAAATACAATAACTACAAATGCCTTGGAAGGTTTGAAAGTAGTAGATATTATAGAAAGGATATATAAAAGTAAATAAACATGAATATCTTAGAATTAATAGGTAGAAATAAAGAACTTTTTGATGGTGATATTGATAATTATAAAGATATCTTATTAAATAAAGTAGGGGAATCAACTTTTTTGGTAATTGGGGGTGCTGGTTCTATTGGGCAAGCTGTAACTAAAGAAATTTTTAAAAGAAACCCATTAAAACTGCATGTTGTTGATATAAGCGAAAACAATTTGGTAGAACTAGTAAGAGATATTAGGAGCACATTTGGATATATTAATGGTGATTTTCAAACATTTGCTTTAGATATTGGATCTATTGAATATGATGCTTTTATAGCAAGTGATGGAAAATATGATTATGTATTAAATTTATCTGCATTAAAACACGTGAGAAGTGAAAAAGATGCATTTACATTAATGAGAATGATAGATGTAAACATCTTTAATACAATTAAAACAATTCAACAATCAAAAAATAATGGCACTAAAAAATATTTTTGTGTATCAACCGACAAAGCTGCAAATCCTGTAAATATGATGGGAGCATCCAAACGTATAATGGAAATGTATTTGATGCAAGAAAGTGAACATATTTCCATTTCTACTGCACGTTTTGCAAATGTTGCATTTTCAGATGGTTCCTTATTGCATGGGTTTAATCAACGATTACAAAAAATGCAACCAATAGTAGCACCAAATGATATTAAAAGATATTTTGTAATTCCTAAAGAATCTGGCGAATTGTGTTTGATGTCTTGTATGCTAGGCGAGAATAGGGATATTTTTTTTCCGAAATTAAGTGAAGATCTACACTTAATTACATTTGCATCAATTGCAGAAAAGTATTTGCACCAACTTGGTTACGATACATTTTTATGTAACAATGAGGAGGAAGCAAGAACTTTAATTGCAACATTACCACAAGAAAAAAAATGGCCTTGCTTATTTACAAATAGTGACACAACAGGTGAAAAAGATTTTGAAGAATTTTTCACTGCCAATGAAAAATTAGATTTAGAAAAATTTAGTAATTTAGGCGTAATTAAAAATAAATTAAATATTGAGTCAGAAAAACTTGCTTATTTTACTAATACTGTTTCTGAAATGAAAAATAAACTTAAATGGACAAAAGA
>CAIXQW010000005.1 GCA_903921675.1 uncultured bacterium
AAACAGATAATAACAAAAAGAATTTGATGAAGATATCATTACTACTATTACCTATAATCAGTGCTTTTATCGGCTGGTTTACCAATTGGATAGCCATCAAAATGCTATTTCATCCTCGTGAACCAAAAAAGTTTTTATTTATAACATTCCAAGGTATTTTTCCAAAAAGGCAACAGCAGTTTGCCGAAAAATTAGGGCAATTAGTAAGCAAAGAATTAATAAGTTTTGAAGATATTAAATCTAAGCTAAATAATCCTGCTATGATTGATAAAGCAATGCCTCATATCAATCAGCGTTTAGATGAATTTCTGAAAACAAAATTAAGCGAACATATTCCATTAATTAGTATGTTTATAGGTAATGATAAAATAGAGAAAATTAAAGGAAGCATTTCTGACGAATTACGTGCATCTCTGCCAATCATGATAGAAAATGTGAGTATAGAAATGCAAAAAGAATTAGATATCGAAAAAATTGTTACCGATAAAGTAAGTGCTTTTAGCAGCGATAAATTAGAAGAAATTCTAAATGCAATTATGAAAAAAGAATTTGTATTTGTAGAAATTATTGGTGGTGTACTTGGCTTTTTGATTGGTATATTGCAAATAGTAATGACAATTTGGTTTTAAGCTAAACCCTTCATCAGCATACAATCAATTGCATCTGTCATCATATGCATACATAAACCAAGACCTATGAGGCTCCAGTTTTTAGGTAAAAATAAAAGCAGTATATAAATTGGTATTACATAAAAACTATGCAAGGCATGAAAACCGATGCTGCATCTATGTGCATCAAATATTGGTGTAGCCAGCAAATGATCAATATCTACAAGCATAGTAGCTATCAATATACCATAAGTTTTTTTCCAATTAGTTTTGTAAAAAACATAAGCCACAAATAATGGATACAAAAAATGTAATGAGTAATGTAGCAAAAATTGCATGGGTCAAATATATGGCATCTTACTAATTTACAAATCAAAAGTGCATTCAAAATACTTTTTTAAAACATAAATTTCTATTTACTAATTTAATTAAATTTGCAGTATGATGAAGCACATCTCCACCATGCTGTTGATACTTGCAATAATAATATTTTTGCCTAGTGCATTTTTGCCAAAAGAAAATATTGCTAAAAAATCTCCTGCATACCTAGGCAAGCTACTATTTTTCGACCCAATTTTAAGTGCCGATAAAACTATTTCTTGTGCTAGTTGCCATCAACCTGCATTAGCTTTTGCAGATTCTGTAGCATTTAGTAATGGTGTTGGTAACAAACATACCAAACGCAACACTCCAAGTGTAATGAATATGGCAAGCCGTGAAAATTTTTTCTTTGATGGTAGAGCAAAAACATTAGAAGATCAAGTACTATTCCCGATTCAAGATGAAAACGAGATGAATTGCCCGATTCCAATAGTAATACAAAGGTTGAATGATAGTAAAAAATACAAAAAACTATTTACAAAAATATTTCATGAAGCACCCAATGCTAAAAATTTAAGTAGTGCAATAGCCGCATATGAAAAAACTTTAGAAACAAGTAATACCGCAAATGATAGATGGTTGAATGACAAACCAAATGGATTAACGCCACTGCAAATAAAAGGTCGCAGTGTATTTTTTAAAAAAGGAAAGTGCATAGAATGCCACTTTACACCAGACTTTACAGGTGATGAATTTAGAAACATTGGACTATTTGATGGTGAAAAATGGAATGATAGTGGTAGATACAATTTTACAAAAAATGTAAACGACATTGGCAAATTTAAAGTACCTGGATTGCGCAATGTAGCCATAACTGCACCTTATATGCATGATGGAAGTTTTAAAACACTTAGGCAAGTTCTAGAATATTACAATCATCCAGAGCTAGTGATAAATAGCACTGTGGCAAGAGATACGTTTTTGTCTAAACCACTAAACCTTACAGAACAAGAAATGCAAGATTTAGAAGCATTCTTGAATGGCATGACGGATAATGATTTTGTAAGGAAGTAGATAGTATCAAGACATAAGATGTAAGACTTGAGTAGCAA
>CAIXQW010000006.1 GCA_903921675.1 uncultured bacterium
TTAATAATAATTGCAAAATCTATTTCTGCATCCGAACCTTTTTTAGGATTTACCCAAAATTGGTTTTTTAGCAATGGGTTAGAAAAATTGCTGATGATTTCTTGAGCTACTATTTGCTCTGCCACTTGCCCTGCATACACTTCACTAATATCATGGGTCCCAATTAATTGCTCTTGTAACCCTGCAAAATGATTCATTAATCCCACATCCAATACATATAGCTTAGGTTGCAATCTAAAATTAATTGTTGTAGGAACCATATAGTTTGTAAACGGAAATACTAATTGCAAGAGCATTGCTTGCTGCATTGTTTTTAATGCTTCACTCACTTCTCTTGCTTTATAATTTGAAGCCCCAAAGTTTGTATATGCAATACGCTTTCCTCCATTTATAAAAATTTGCTGCATGCAATATCTTATTACTTGCACCATTGTAGAATTTCTAGCATACTTATCTATATCATTCATATATGCTTGTAACAAATCGGCATATATAGGCTGCAACTTCACCAAATTTTTGTTTGCTACATAATGTGCTACTATTTCTGGCATACCTCCAATTAATGTGTAAGTATGAAAATGCTCGAATATTTTTTCAACAGCATATGGTTTGGTATCAATTGTATTTAATGCTTCAACCAAATTCGTTTCCTCTAAAGCCATTAAATACTCCTTAAAACTAAACGGATGCATTACCTTAAATTGTACCCTCCCTACTGGGAATCTAGTCTCTTCTTTCAAAATTGTTTCCAATAAACTACCTGCTGCTATTACATGCAATTGCGGAAATTTTTCATAGAAATAGCGCAACATATTTATAGCTGATAGCACTTCCTGAATTTCATCTATAAACAAAAGCGTGTCTTTTATTAAACTTATTTCTTTCTTATGAATAAAAAATATCGCTTCAACTAGTTTTTCTACAGTAATATTTTGTAGGAATAATTCTGCATCTAATTCAAGATTTAAATAAATGTACTGCTTGTATTTCCCACCTAATTGATGCACTACAGAGGTTTTACCTACTTGCCTAGCCCCTCTTAAAATTAATGGCTTTCTTTCAACAGAGTTCTTCCACTCTATTAACTCATTAATTATCAATCTTTTAAACTTCATAATATTTAAATTTGTTCTAAAAGTACGGTAATTTTTCTTATTTCTTGTACCAAAAGTACGGTAATTTTTTCAATTTCTTGTATCAAAAGTACGGTAATTTTTATCTTTTTTTGTATCAAAAAGACGGTAACCGCATAAAAAAATCCCTTTGCTATTTTACTAACAAAGGGATTTTTACAAAAATTATATTCAATCTTATTCAAATATTTTATCGTCTACACCCGTATTTAATTCAAAGCTTTTTACTTTAATATCAAATACTTGCGGGCCAGCTACTTGCTTAATAGTATAAGGCAATTTCATGCCGCCTTGCGCTACTTGATAGTTGCTAAAGAAGCTACTAACTGTTGCTTTCTGACCAGGCCCCATTTCTACAGTTTCGCTGCTTTTTACTTTTAATTTGCTAGCTACATCGTAGTAATACAATTTAAAATCGCCTTTTGCATTTGTAACTTTTACGACATAAGCATCTTTGCCTTCTACTTTTTCTGTACCTTTTAATTCTACTTTGTAAGATGGGTCTAAGAATGCTACTTCTCCTAAAAAGTTAGCTTCTTCTTTCATAGCTGCAATATCTTCTGCCTCCATTTCTTTTTCGCCCTGCATGCCACCTAATTTTCCTTTTACGCCATTAAATACTTTTTTCTGAAACACCATTCCACCACCTTTCAATTCGCTAAAATATTTGTTTGGTGCTTTTTTAATTTCTACTAATTCTAAACTCTGACCACTTACACTCAAATCCATTTTGGTAGTAATATCTTTAATGTTTGTCCAGTTTTCTAAACCACCTACAGCAGCAATATAATTGTTGATTACATCTATACCTTTTAAATTAGTTGGCAATGCTACTTTAGCTTCTTCTTTTTCTGCTTGCCCATACATATTAAAGTATTCTACTTTACCACTTGCAGCATATTTTGCAAGCTTAGCTGCTACTTCGTTTTTATCGCCAGCTACAGTAATGTAAGCAGCATCTGGTTTGATGTATTTTTTAGAAATTTCTAATACATCTGCTGCATTGATAGCTGCTAAATTTTTCAAGTAATTTTTGTAATAATCTGCAGGCATTTTATACTTCTGAATATTGATAGCATTGCGCGCTAATGTTTTTGGATCTTCTAGGCTTAATGCAAATTTACCAGCCATATTTGTTTTGATATCTTCTAACAATTTTGTTTCTACAGCTTCATTGCGCATACGCACCATTTCCTTTAAAATTTCGCCTACGCTGCTATCTGTGCTTTCTGTTTGGCAATCTGCAGTAGCACTAAATGTTCCAGCATTTTCGTATTTATCTGCAGCTACACTGCTATAGCTACCGTAAGTCCAACCATGTGTTTCTCTTAAGTTCTGGAACAATCTACCATTGCTACCACCACCTAAAACAGCATTTGCTACTTTTACTTTCAATACATCAGGTGTACCATATTTTAAATTAATAGGATAAGTAACATTTACCACACTTTGTACAGCCCCACTTTTATTTACTAGCGTTACTCTATTTCCATTTAAATTTTTAGGAGCAACGTATTTAGCCACTGGTACAACTCCTTTTTTCCAAGCACCTAAATATTTTGTAACCAAAGCTTTTGCTTGCTCTAAAGTAATATCACCCACAACAGCCATATATGCAGCGTTTGGTTTGTAATAAGTATTGTAATATTTCTTACACATATCCAACGTAATTTTATTTACAGTAGCTTCTGTAACAATTTCGCCATACGGATGAGCCTTTCCATAAATTAGACTCTTTACTAAGTTTTCACTCATTGCATTAGGGTCGTCTTTGGTATTAGATAGGTTGCTTAATAATTGCGTTTTGATTTTATCCAATTCTTTTTGTGTAAAATTTGGCTGCAAAATCATTTCGCTAAGCAATGCCATCAATTCGTTTTGGCGCTTAGTTAAGCAGCTAGCATATACGCCACCACTACTAGCATTTAAGCTACCGCCTAATGCATCCAATTGTTTATTAAACTCGTCTTTCGATTTTAGTTTGGTACCTCCACTCATCAATTCGCCTATCATATCCTGATAGCCAACTGCATTACCTTGCAGTGCAGGGTCTACTTCTATATCTATCTGAAAGCTTACAGAAGGTAATTTGTGATTTTCTACAACAAATACTTTTAAACCATTAGGCAATGTAAAAGATTGTGCGTCTGCCATATTAATAGCTGTCGCCGGACCTGGCTTTGGTCTAATACTTCTGTCAAAATTTTGAGAATAGACTTGAGAAGTAGTTAATATAGATAATGCGATTGCAAATATTTTTTTCATTTTAATTTCTTTTATTAATGTGATGATTAAATAATGTTTTAAGTGCCGATTAATTTTCTTTTTTAGGTAAATAATACAATACTAATCTGTTTTCTTTTTTCAAATACTGTTGTGCAACTCTTGCAATATCAGCCTTAGTTACTTTCATGTATCTATCCAATTCTGTATTTATCAAATCTGTGTTTTGGAAGTACACATGGTAGTTAGCTAAATTTTCTGCTACACCCATCAATCTTGCATTTTGATTTACAAAACCATTTTCTATTTGGTTTTTTACTTTTTGCAACTCTTCGTCTGTGATGCCATTTTTTACAACATCATTTACTACTTCATCCATTGCTGTTTCCAAATCTACTTCGCTTACACCTTGGTTAGCTATACCATACATCATGGTAATACCTGGATCTTCCATAGGCATTGGGAATGCACCTGCTTGCACAGCCATTTGTTTTTCGTCTACAATTACTTTTTGCAAACGACTACTTTTACCATTGCTCAATACATTACCCAACATTTCTAAAGCATAAGCATCAGTAGTACCTTGTTCTGGCGTATGATAGCTAAATATTACACCTGGCAATTGTACTTTGTCGTAATAAGTTTTTCTTTCTTCAGCAGTCCACCTAGGTTCTTTTTCTGAAGGTCTTGGAATGGCTTGTGTACCTTTTGGTATGTAGCCATAATATTTTTCTACAAATGCCTTAGCTTGTGCAGGAGTAAAATCGCCAGCTATTGTAAGTGTAGCATTGTTTGGCACATAAAATAACTTATAAAAATCCATAAACTCGCCGTATTTAGCTTGGTCTATGTATTGTGCTTCGCCAATTGGAGTCCAGCGATACGGATGCACTTTAAAACTACCTGCGCACACTTGCTCTATCAAATGCCCATAAGGCGTATTTTCGTAACGCATTTTCTTTTCTTCTTTTACCACTTTGCGTTGTGTTTCTATACCTGTACTATCTACATTTAAGTGCGCCATTCTTTCTGCTTCCATCCATAATGCCAATTCTAATTGATTGCTAGGCATTTGTTGGAAATAATAAGTGCGGTCCCAACTAGTATTAGCGTTTAATACTCCTCCATTGCTTTCTACCAATTTCATATACTCTCCGCGCTTAATATTATCGCTACCTTCAAACATTAAATGCTCAAAAAAGTGAGCAAACCCAGTACGTTGTGGATCTTCGTTTTTACTACCAACATGATACAACACACTTACTACAACGCTAGGTGTTGTATGATCTTCGTGCAAAATTACATGTAGTCCATTCGGCAAATCGTATTCCGAAAATTTAATATTTCCACCAGCAAACACACTGCTTGTGAATGCGGCAATTGCGCTTAAAGAAAGCATCCATTTTTTCATAAAAAATATTTTTGAAATTTATAGAAGCAAATGTAAGCGAGTGGATGTAAAAACCAAAAGTTTATTGGATGGGATACATCATTTTGTGATAAGTGGTAAATGGAAATTGGAGAACAAAGTGAAAAAACATTATGCAAACACCTCATCCTAATGCAAATTTATGATCTACACTTAAAAATTATAGATTATTCTGATTTGACTTATTTTTTATCCACTGTACTACACCAATGAATATAATCGGTAGGTGGAATTTTAATAATACCTGCAAATCTTAAGTAATTTACAATTTGCCCACGATGAAAAGTGCTATGGTTGCATACATGCTGTATAGTTTGCCACACGGTATTTTTATGATGGTTCTTTTTAAAATCTATATATATAAATTCGTGCAAAAACGCATCTTCACTATTTTGCTTTAGTGCAAAAGCATTTAGCTGCACAGATTCTTGCAGCCAAAGTTCTGAGGCTTCTTTAAAAGTTCCTTCGAAATTCATTTTGCCAAATATTGGATTTTCTGCTAAGGCTAATCTCTGATTCCAAATATTTTCCGCAGACCAAATATGATATACTGTTTTTCTGATACTTTCAAAACTTCCTATTATTGTTGTATCTAATTGTTCATCGGATAATTTCAATAGCACATCAATCATTTGCTGATTGGCCCAAATATTAAATTGTGTGTAGGATAAAAGAAGTTGTTTCATTAGAATTACCTTTGAACTTTAGAAAGGTAAAATTAGCACATTAATGAATACAAAAAATAACAACACTTCTTTTGACACGCTTTGCATACATGGCGGTTTTGAAATGGAACAGCATCATGCGCATCAAACACCAATTTATGCAAGTAGTACTTTTATTTTTGATAGTGCACAACACGCTGTAGATTTATTTACGGGCAAGGAGCATGGCTATATCTATGGCAGATTTGGCAATCCAACTATTGAACAAACTGAAAATAAAATTGCAGCCTTAGAAACTTTTCTATTGAATAATGGAAATGGAGAACCTTTGCAAGCCAAAGCAATACTGCATGCTAGCGGTATGGCCGCTTTTACTACACTATTTTTAAGCCAACTAAAGCAAGGCGATACAATTTTAAGCCATTACAGCTTGTATGGCGGCACGCAAGAAATGATGGATAAGGTTTTGCCATTGTGCGGTGTAAATATTGTGTTGGTAGATTGTAAAGATATAAACGTTTTAGAAGAGGAATTAAAAACCAATAAAAGTATACAATTAATACATTTAGAAACTCCTGCAAACCCAACAATACAATGTGTAGATATTGCTGCAATATGTAAATTGGCTAGGCAATACAATATAAAAGTAAGTGTGGATAATACATTTGCCACACCTTATTTGCAACAGCCATTTAAGTATGGTGCAGATTTTATCATTCATAGTACAACTAAATTTTTAAATGGGCATGGAACAGCAATTGGTGGTGTTTTAATAGGTACAGATGTAGAGTTAATGAATACAAAAGTAACAAAGCATCATCGATTATTGGGTGGTAATAGCAATGCATTTGATGCGTTTTTATTAAACAATGGTATTAAAACTTTGGCATTACGCATGGATAGGCATTGCAGCAACGCACAAAAAACAGCAGAATTTTTAGCTGCTCATCCTAAAGTGGCATTTGTAAATTATTTGGGCTTAGCTACACATCCAGATTATTTAATAGCCAAACAACAAATGAAAAATGGTGGAGCATTACTTAGCTTTGAATTGAAAGGCGGATTAGAAGCAGGTGTGTCGTTTTTAAACAAAGTACAATTATGTACACATGCTGTAAGCCTTGGCACATGCGACACCTTGATAAGTCATCCTGCAAGTACCACGCATACTGGCGTAGCAAGAGAATTACGCCTAAAAAGCGGCATTACTGATGGATTAATTAGAATGAGTGTGGGCCTAGAAAATGTGGAAGATATTATTCGTGATATAGAAAATGCAATTCATTATTGATTAAAATTGTGCATAACTACTGCCAAATTCCAGTTATTAACAGCATTGATACAATTCACGCAAAAGTTTAACGAATATCAGCATTCGTTTATTTTAAATAGTTTAATTTTACAGCATGTCGAAACCAAAATTTGTTCAACCGAGTTTAACTTTTACACAAGAGCTAAAAGCGAGAATTAATGAATATTTTGAAAAAAATAATATTGCTAAAACTGGCAATTGGAATTTATACTCTAAAGCTATTATTTTAATAGTTGCAGTTATTGCTATCTATGCAGCACTTGTATTTTTTAAAGTGGGTGGAATTGCAGGTTGGTCTTTATGCGTATTGCTTGGCTTTGTTGCTGCAGGCATTGGTTTTAATATCATGCATGATGGAGGCCATGGTAGCTTTAGCGAAAATAAAGTAATGAATAAATTAGCTTCTTATTCATTAGATGTGCTTGGTGCTAGTAGTTTTATGTGGAATATGAAGCACAATGTCATTCATCATACCTATACTAACATCGAAGGCGTAGATGATGATATCAGCGCAGAGCCATTTATTAGAATGTGTAAAAGCCAACCATATTATAAAATGCATCGATATCAGCATATTTACATTTGGCCTTTATATTCTATTCTATATTTATTTTGGGTATTTGTTTTAGATTTCAAAAAATATTTTTCCAACAAAATTGGGCCAATAGAAATTTCTCCGATGTCTACAAAAGATCATTTATTTTTTTGGGGTACTAAGCTAGTTTACTTATTTACATTTATTGGTTTCCCTATGTATCAAGTAGGTACTATCGCTTGGGTTATTGGCTTTTTTACTTTTGTATTGACTACAGGCGTTGTTATTAGTATTGTATTTCAATTAGCCCATACTGTAGAAGAAACTGAAATGGTGTTGGCAGAAGGTACACCTCCAAAAGTAGAAGATGAATGGACTAAACATCAAATAAAAACAACTGCTAATTTTGCAACACATAATAAAATTATTAATTGGTTTACTGGAGGGTTGAATTTTCAGGTAGAGCATCATTTGTTTCCTAGAATTAGTCATATACACTATCCTGCTATTAGTAAAATAATTAAAGAAGTTTGTGTAAAATATGATGTAAAATATAACGAGTACAAATACATGTATAAAGCAATTGGCAGCCATATTCGCCATTTAAAATCTATGGGTAGCGGGTTAGTACCTAAGTTTTAAGTTGCACTAAAAAATATTCTTAAATGCTCATCAGCAATGATGGGCATTTTTATTTGTAACCATGTACAATAGAACAAATTGTTTGTATACCTGTACCAATGGCACTTTCATCTATATCAAATGTATTGGTATGCACTGGGCTATTAAACTGAGTACCATCTGCATTTGTAGTACCAATTCTGATATAACAGCCCGGCACTTGGTGTGTATAAAAGCTAAAATCATCAGCGGTCATTCGCAATGGCAAGGTCACTACATTATTTGCTCCTAATGCTTGGTGCAAAATAGTATTTGCTTTTTTAGTAAGTACTTCATCATTGTGCACACATGGATAACCAACTAAAATTTTCACCGCTGCATCGCCGCCTAAAGCCTGACAAATTTGTTTGCTTTGGCTAGCAATTAACTCGTGGCATTTCACTCGCCAAGGTTCATTCATGCAGCGCAATGTGCCTTCTAACTGCACTTCATCGGGAATAATATTGCCTTTAGTACCACCACTTATTTTACCAAACGTCAATACTGTTTGATCTATTGGATTTCTGTTTCGGGTGATGATACTTTGTAAACTATTTAAAAGCTGTGCCGCAATCATAATTGGGTCTATGCATAGCTGCGGCATTGCAGCATGACCGCCTTTACCTTTTACAGTAATGTACACCTCATCGGCACTAGCCATATAAGTGCCTTCGCGAGTACCGATAGTGCCAGCTGGCAAATGCGGATATACATGCAGGGCAAAAATAGCATCCATTTTAGGATTGTCAAGCACGCCTTCTTTTATCATGATGCTTGCGCCTCCTGGGTCTTTTTCTTCGCCTGGTTGAAAAATAAGTTTTACGGTTCCTTGCCAAGTATCCTTTGTTTGCATTAAAATTTTTGCGGCCCCTAACAAACAGGCTGTATGCACATCGTGCCCACATGCATGCATCACACCTTCGTTTTTGCTTTTGTAAGACACTTCGTTTTTTTCAACAATTGGCAATGCATCAAAGTCTGCTCGAAAGCCTATGCAATGCGCAGCGGGGTTGGTGCCTTGTATTACTGCTACCCAACCAGTGCCAGCCATTGGCACAGCAGCAATGCCCAATTTATCCAACGCTGCCTTAATAAAACTACTAGTCTCGTATTCTTCAAAACTCAGTTCCGGATTAGCATGTATATGACGGCGAATAGCAATGGCTTCTGGTAATATTTGTTGAATCAATTCTTGCATAGAAATAAAATTTTATTAAATAAAATGAGTGCGCATTTACAACTTTACTTTACAAATAAGTAATGGAAGGTTATTGTACTAAAATATTTTTCACCGTAACCGCATCTGGCACTACGCTAGATGTAGGAAGCAATGGTGTAATTCGTTTTAAAAATTTATATGCTTCTTTTTTATCTTCAAAATCACCTACTTTAATTTTAAAATTTGGCACATTGTAATTCATATAACTGCGCATGCCAGGAAAGTTGCGATTAAATTCTGATTTTATTTTCATAGCTATTACTCTATCTGGACCGTTGTATATCATTACTCTAAAACCTTGCTTTTGGATAATGCTACCTGTAACCGTTTTTTTTCCAGCTTTAATTGGATTGTACACTGTTACCTCGTTTTCTAAAATCTTAGGCTTCTCCTCGCTAGCTGCTTCCGTTGCAAGGCGAATAGCTTCTGGCCTAGTAACTAAAATATCTAAGCGAGCATCTTTAATCACCACTACATTTTGCAAAGTATCTTGTAGCATTTGGTCTTGTGCCCAAGTACTTACATTGGCTGTTAGCATTACTAATATTACTACAATTAATTTTTTCATACCTTATCGGATATGGTGTAAAAATAAGGATTTATTGTAAGTGAAAGATGAAAAATATGGGAAAGGTGATCAGCCAATAAAATCCTACATTTGAAATATGACAGAAAAATTGAATACAATTTATTTTATTTTTTGATGATAAGTTCCTTATCGTGCTTCCTAAATAGTATCCATCAGAACAACAGTTACTAAAAACCCAACTAAGCATTTATAAAATCAAAACTTTCACAAAGATTTATTGATTCATTTATTTAAAAATCGACTGAAGCAAATTTCTCTGCTATACAATCATGATTTTTTTTAAAATATCAAATTCAACAAAATAATTGCATTCGAAAATATTAGGGCAAAAGCTTTTCATGCAGCTAAAAACAAGAATTAAAAAACCTATTTAAGCAATTTGATTTTTAACAAATTGTATTCTAATTATTTTTTATAAATCATTATATTTTTTACGGTCACCGCATCAGGTACTACAAAGGCAACTGCAAAGGTTTTAGTGATATCTTTTAATGCTTTTTGCACTACTTTTTTATCATCAAAATCGCCAACTTTTATTTTGTAGTAGGGTGTATTATAACTCATATAGCTGCGCATGCCGGGGTATTTTTTCATAAATTTCAGTTTGGCTGCCATGGCTTCTTCGCGATTACTACCATTGTAAATACATATTCTAAATCCTTGTGCAGAATTAATGGAACCCGTTACCATTTTGTTGCCTACATAAATTGGCCTGTATGTAGCTTGATCGCTGCCGCCATTTGTACCACCAGATGTTTTTTTACCTTTACTATTGATTAGACTTTTTGTATCTACAAGTTGACCTTTTTCTCCTTTCTTGCCTTTTTTATCTGCCTCTTTTTTGCCCTTTTTACCTTTTTTACTACCTCCATAAAAGTAGCTGTCTAAGGCTTTATCTTTGGTGCCTTTACCTGCTCCTCTAACCTTTTTGGTTTTGGTAGATTTTGGGGCTTTGATTTGGCAATAGCTATCTTGCCCAAACAAACTGAGTACAAAAAAAGACATTATATAAATAAAGTACTTCATTGGCCATTATTTACCATGGCAAGCTTTGAATTTTTTACCACTACCACAAGGGCACAAATCGTTTCTGCCAATTTTTGGTTCTAAACGGCGCACTGGTTCTGCTTTTTGTTGCTCGCGTGTATCAAATATTTCTTTGTGTTCTGCTACATCATCCCCAAATTCTTCGTGGCTAGTGCGTACACCTTTCATATCTGTTCTTTCTACTTGTGCCTCTTGAATTTCTTGTTGTTGTGCCATAGGTATTCCAGCACGGAACAAGAAACTTACAATAGATTTATTGGTACTACCAACCATTCCCTTAAATAAATTAAAGGCTTCTAATTTGTAAATCAATAATGGATCTTTTTGCTCTAAGCTTGCATTTTGTACACTTTGTTTTAGCTCATCCATAGTACGCAAATGCACTTTCCAAGCATCATCTATCATTGCCAATGTAGCTGCGCGTTCTAATGCATTCATTACCTCAGTACTATTTGGTTCAAGGCTAGCTTTTAAATTTGCTACAGCATTTATGCCATGTGTACCATCTGTAAATGGAATAGCTACATTCATAATTTTATCACCTTCATTAGTCTGAATAGTTTTTAATACATCGTGGGTTTGATGCGCAATAGCTTGTGTTTTCATAGCATACACATTTTTCATGTCGCTAAACAAACTATCTACCAAACCATTATTGTCGATATTCAAAAAATCTTGTTCTGTAATGCTAGGCTCAAAAGCAAACAAACGAATACACTCTAATTCGTACTCATTAAAATTTCTGTTGTTTGCAAAATGCTCACCTATTTCTGTGGCTACATCTGCTACTGCATTTTCTAAATCCATTGCCAATCTTTCGCCAAATAATGCATTGCGGCGGCGTTTGTAAATTACATCGCGTTGTGCATTCATTACATCATCATACTCTAACAATCTTTTACGAATACCAAAGTTATTTTCCTCTACTTTCTTTTGTGCTCTTTCAATGCTTTTGGTAATCATGCCATGCTGAATTACTTCGCCTTCTTTATGGCCCATTTTATCCATAATATTGCTTAGTCTTTCGCTTCCAAACAAACGCATTAAATCATCCTCTAAACACACAAAAAATTGCGAGCTACCAGGGTCTCCTTGTCTACCAGCTCTACCACGCAACTGCCTATCTACCCTGCGGCTTTCATGGCGCTCTGTGCCAATAATAGCTAAGCCACCTGCAGCTTTTACCCCGTCGCCAAGTTTGATATCTGTACCTCTACCAGCCATGTTGGTTGCAATAGTTACAGCACCTGGCAAACCTGCATCTGCTACAATTTGTGCTTCGCTTTGATGCTGTTTGGCATTCAATACTTTATGCGTTACTTTTTCGAAGGTTAGCATTTTACTAAGCAACTCACTTACTTCTACACTTGTAGTACCTACCAATACTGGTCGGCCAATGTTTTGTAATTTCTTTACTTCTTCTATTACAGCTTTATATTTTTCGCGCTTGGTTTTGTATACCAAATCATCTGCATCTTTACGTTGCATAGATACATTTGTTGGCACTTTTACCACATCTAGTTTATAGATGCTCCACAATTCGCCAGCTTCTGTTTCGGCAGTACCCGTCATACCACATAACTTGTGATACATTCTAAAATAGTTTTGTAGGGTTACAGTAGCAAAGGTTTGTGTAGCATCTTCTACATGTACATTTTCTTTGGCTTCTATCGCTTGGTGCAAGCCATCGCTGTATCGGCGGCCATCTAATACCCTACCTGTTTGCTCATCAACAATTTTCACTTTTTCGTCTACAACGATATACTCAATATCTTTATCAAATAAAGTATAGGCTTTTAATAATTGTTGCACAGTATGAATTCTATCTGCCTTTTGGCTGTACTCTTGCAATAATGCAGCTTTCGCGCTTGCTTTTTCTTCTGCATTATTTGCATTTTTTTCGATATCTGCCAATGAGGTAGAAATATCTGGCAATACAAAAAAGTTTGGATCTTCTGCAGCTCCTGTCATTAGGCTTAAACCTTTTTGGGTAAGATCTACAGAGTTATTTTTTTCGTCGATAATAAAGAACAACTCGCTATCTACAATATGCATATTGCGTTGCTGATCACTTAAATAATAGTTCTCTACTTTTTGTAAAATTTGTCTATTACCAGACTCACTTAAAAATTTAATTAAGCTAGTATTTTTTGGCAAACCACGATGTGCACGATACAAAGCCAAACCACCAGTATCTTTATCATCCTTACCTTCTATAATTTGTTTTTTAGCGTCTACTAAAGCTTGATTGACAATCTTGCGTTGTGCTTCTACTAATTTTTCGATACGTGGTTTTAAGAAATAAAATTCTTGCTCGCCGCCTTGCGGTACAGGACCACTAATAATTAAGGGAGTTCTTGCATCATCTATCAATACACTATCCACCTCATCTACAATTGCAAAATGATGGCGACGCTGCACCATTTCGCTTGGCGAATGCACCATGTTATCGCGCAAATAATCGAAACCAAACTCGTTATTTGTTCCATAAGTAATATCTGCTAAGTAAGCTCTTCTGCGCTCCTCGCTATTTGGTTGATGTTTATCAATACAATCAACTTTTAAACCAAGCCATTCAAATAATGTACCGTTCCACTCGCTATCACGACGCGCTAGGTAATCATTAACCGTAACCAAATGCACACCTTCTCCAGCTAATGCATTTAAATACACAGGTAATGTAGATACTAATGTTTTCCCTTCTCCAGTGGCCATTTCTGCAATTTTACCTTGATGTAAAACGCTACCTCCTATCAACTGTACATCGTAGTGAACCATGTTCCAAGCAACTGTACCACCTGCTGCAGTCCATGTATTATTATACACAGACTCATTACCATCTATGCGCACATAGCTTTTTGATACAGCTAAGTTTTTATCTAATTCATTAGCAGTGCTGCGTAACTCTGCATTTGTAGCGAAGCGGCGAGATGCCTCCTTTACAACAGCAAAAGCTTCTGCTTGTATTTGATTTAATACTTCTTCTATGCTTTTATTTCTTTCTAAAATTAAATCATCAACCTTTTTAAAGATAGCATCTTTAGCATAGATGTTTGCTTCTGCTTCTGCCTCTGCTTTTGTTAGATTAATTTTATTGTTGATATCAGCGGTATAGTCTTGTATACGTTGTTTAAATTCTACCGTTTTATTTCTAAGTTCGTCATTGGACAAACTTTGATATTGGTTGAAATACTGAGCAACTTGATCTACAATTGGGCCAATCATTTTGATATCTTTATCAGACTTTGACCCACCGAATAATTTATTTAAAAATCCTAGCATTTTATTTATATAAAAATTTAATTAATTCTATCAATTTTTGTGCTTTTAATTAATTTAAGCCAAGCTGACAGAAAAGTTTGCAAAGATAAGCCAAATAGGTTTCTATAAACAGAAAGCACCGACATCTTGTTCACATTTTTTTTAAAATTGCTTAGATTATCATGAAATATGTCTAATTCGACTATATTTTAAAAAATAGTTGTTCTTTTTTTGTGCTAATAAAATTTTATTTACTAAAATTGTGTTTTCAA
>CAIXQW010000007.1 GCA_903921675.1 uncultured bacterium
GGTTCTAATGGAGAAGTTTTCATAATTAATCCCTTTCTAACAAAAGAAAAAATAACTTCCATTACTGGATAACTAATACAAATTAATACGAAAAAGGGGCTAATTCCAGGATTGCGCTTTGCTATCAGCATGCCAATAACAGCCATTACAAACCCTAAAAAATAAGCTCCACCATCTCCTAAAAAAATAAACCCTTTTGGGTAATTAAACAGTACAAAACCTAATAAACCTGCTACCAAAATCAAATTAATAATGCATAATATTATATCGTTTTCTTGATAACAAACGTAAGCAAAGGCACTGAAAATGATAATGCTTGTACCAGATAATAACCCATTATAACCATCAATCATATTGGTTCCATTAATTAATCCAAGAATTGCAATAAAACTAATTGCAACACCTACAGCATAAGGCGCATGAAAGATTCCAAAATTCATTACAACCACATCTAAATAGAAAATAGCAATTAATGCGGATATCGCCATAATGACCAACCTGTTTTTCGGAGAAATATTCCCAAATAAATCCTCAAAAAAACCACTTAAAAATGCCGGAATACTGCATATCAATAATGGCAATCCTACCTCTGACTTATAGGCAAATAATAAACACGCTAAAAAAACACCTAATCCACCTACTCTTGGTGTTGGGCTATCATGGAACTTTTGAGGCTGATTACTTTCATGATCATCTATAAATATACCTCTTTTGTGTGCAATTTTTATAATGATGTAATGGGTAATTACAGATATAATAAATGATATAAATAATATTAAAAATGTATTCCCCTCCATTAACCCGGTTTAAAAAAATATAGTGCAAAGATAAGCGATTATGTTCTTTAATTTAAAAATTAATTGTTTACATCAAATAATGTCTACCTCTCCCAAACCAGACCACTAGCACCTAGCACTGCTGCATCGCTTTCTTTTAACTCGCTTGGAATCAATTTTATTTTTCCTTTCCAAATTTGTAACAAATTTTCTTCCATGTATTTTTTAGTAGGTTCAAAAATATATTTGCCTGCACCTGCCAAGCCTCCAAATAGTACAATTGCCTTTGGAGATGTAATTGCGACTACATCGGCAAGACTTTGCCCTAAAATTTTTCCTGTGTAGTCAAAAATTTCCATGGCCAATTTATCTCCTTTTTCAGCCGCATCAAAAATATCTTTACTACTTACATTTTCTATACTTCTAAGCAGACTTGGTTGTTCATCTCTTGCTAAGAATTCTTTGACAGTTTTTACAATACCTGTGGCACTTGTGTATGTTTCCAAACATCCTTTTTTGCCACAGCCGCATTGTCTGCCATCTCTTACTGCATTGGTGTGGCCTAGTTCTCCTGCAAAGCCATCATGCCCATATATTAATTCGCCATTGGCTATAAAACCACTACCTACACCTGTGCCAAGTGTTACCATAACAAAGTCTTTCATGCCTTTGGCAGCGCCGTATACCATTTCACCAATTGCAGCGGCATTCGCATCATTGGTAAGCATTACTCGAATACCAAATTTATCATGCATTAATTGGGCTAATGGTATTTCTCCTTTCCAAGGCAGATTAGGAGCAAAATCTATACACCCTGTGTAAAAATTCCCATTGGGTGCACCGATGCCAATACCTTGAATTTCTTTGCGGTTTTTGATGAAGTAATCTCCCATTAATGCTTCTACCTTTTGCAAAAAAACTTCAACTGTTGGGCAGTCTTTCATTTTCATGCTCCATTGCTGAAGAATACCACCAAATTTATCTACTGCACCAATACTAATATTTGTGCCCCCTATATCTATGCCAATGCTTTGATTTTTCATTCTAAAAAACTTCCAAAAATTAATCTACTATTCAACCTCCTGACCTTGTTTACGCAAAATTCCTTTTACAGCAAATGCAAAAAATGCTAAATAACTAAAGCATACAACCGGCACCCAATAAGATGAATGAATACCAATAATATCTGCCAATTTCCCTTGCAATGGAGGAATTATTCCACCTCCTAAAATCATCATGATTAAAAAAGCAGAACCTTGTGTTGTGTATTTGCCCAATCCTTTTACACTTAAACTAAAAATACAAGGCCACATTATACTACACCACAATCCACCACTTAAAAAAGCATATGTTGCCAGCTGGCCTTCAGAAAATAAACCTAACAGCATACTTCCTACACCTAGCAAACTAAATATCATTAATGATTTTGCAGGTTTATCTTGACTAATAAAGAATGCTGCAATTTGTATGGCCACAAATACGATATACATGTAAAAAGGACTCATATCGCTTTTTGCTATGCTATTTACCAATAGAATAATTCCAAAGGCAATAATTGGCACAAAAATCAAAGCCATTTTTTTCATTCCCTCTGCCAAATTAAATACAGAAATACTGCCTGCCCATCTACCTATCATTAGGCTTCCCCAATAAATACTAATATATGGCCCTATTTTAGAAGCATCTAAACCTCCCATATTGGGCAACTCTAACAAAGAGCCTAAATTACTTTGTATAGTAACTTCTACACCTACATAAGTAAATATACCAAGCATTCCAAGTACAAGTTGAGGGTACTTCATAGCGCCCCAACCTTCGCTATTTTTTTGTGCACTAAAATTAGAAAATAATAAACCAAGAACAACTACAGCCAATGCTCCGAAAAGCCATTTCATACGATATGCTTCTAATGCTTTTTTTTCTAAATCATCCATATTGTCAGAAACACCAATATAACTTTTAAAAACAGGCACAAACATTACTACCAATAAACCTGTAATAATTAAAAGAGCAGACAATGCTTTACTCGATTTTTCTGGTGTCTCTTCATTCTTACCTGCAGGTACATTTTTACTTAAGCCAAATAATAATGCAGCGCCAATAAATAATGCACCTACTCCAGCATATAAAAAACTAACATTATCTAATCCTAAACTTTTCTTTTGTTCTTCTGAAGCTGCTGCTGTGCCAAACAGTAATAAGGAAACAACAATTGGTCCTATCATTGTACCAAAACTATTAATACCACCACCTAGGTTTACTCTGCCTGTTGCAGTTTTTGGGTCACCAAGGCTTATGGCAAATGGTTGTGCTGCAGTTTGTTGCAAACTAAAGCCTAGAGCTACTACAAACAAACCTACTAGCATCCCAGCAAATGTATTAGCATATACTGCTACAATCATTGCCACTGCACCAATCGCACTAAATAGTAAACCATAAACAATACTTTTTTTATACCCCCAACTACCTACTAAATCTTTATTTTGCAAAGTGCCAAATAGATACAACAATAATGCCCCAATATAATAAGCCACATAAAAAGCGTAATCTACTAATTGGCTCTGAAACTGATCTAAATGAAAATAATTTTTACAAAACGGAATAAAAACACCATTGCCTGCTGCAATAAATCCCCAAAAGAAAAACACAGAAATTAAGGTACTTAATGCTGCTTTATTGTTTACGTATTCGCCGTCTTTTAGTTCTAGTAAATCACTCGATGCTGTAGCCATAAAAATATTGAATTTTAAATTCCGATAAATATAAATAATAATTTGATAATGTAAAGAAACATCTAGGTAATATTTTGAAATTTACTTTTACAGATAAATTAATTTGTAGTTACAAATATGACAATATTAGATACAATTATTCAACAATCCATTAAAATTCATCATGGATTAAAATCCCAAAAAAGCTCTAATATTCAATACCAATCCAAAACATTATATAAACTTTTAAAAAAAGCACGCCATACAGAATTTGGCATGCATTACCATTTCATTTCTATTCTTAAAAGTAAAAAATATATTGCGCAATTTCAACAAACTATTCCTTACTACCAATACAATGATATGTTTGAAAATTGGTGGTATAAAAGTTATGATGGAGAAAAAAATATTGCATGGCCAGGCAAGGTAAAATATTTTGCATTAAGCAGTGGCACTAGTGCAAGTGCAAGCAAAAGAATTCCTGTAACTAAAGATATGATAAACCAAGTAAAGCAAATTGGCATGAAGCAATTATTGTCTTTACACTTTTTTGATATCCATCCTAAAATTTACCACAATGATATATTGATGCTTGGTGGCAGCACAAAACTGATACAAAAAGGAGATGTGTACGAAGGCGACATGAGTGGCATTAGTGCGAGAAAAATACCAAAATGGGTAAGTTATTTATTTTATAGACCAGGTAAAAATATTAGCAAAAGAACTTTGTGGGAAGATAGAATAAATATGATTGTAAAAAAAGCCCCGCAATGGAATGTAGCAACTATTTGTGGTGTGCCAGCTTGGGTAGAAATTGTTTTAGAAAAAATAATTGAGCACCACAAACTAAATTCTATACACGATATATGGCCAAACTTTCAATTGTACATTCATGGTGGAGTATGCTTCGACCCTTATAAAGAAAATTTTAAAACATTATTAGGCAAGCCAACCCAATTCATAGAAACATACATGGCTAGCGAAGGCAGTTTTGGATTTCAAGCTAGGCCTAATGCAAGTGGTATTCAATTAGTACTTAACAATGGAATATTTTTTGAGTTTGTACCGTTTAATGAAATAAATTTTACAGAAGATGGAGATATATTAACATCTGCAAAAAGCTTTGTCATTAGCGAAGTAAAAGAAAAAACGCCTTATGCTGTTGTGATTAGCACCTGCGCTGGTGCATGGCGATATTTAATAGGCGATGTAATAGAATTTACCAACGCAAAAAATGCAGAAATAAAAATTGTTGGTAGAACCAAACAATTTTTAAGCTTATGCGGAGAACACCTAAGCGTAGATAATATGAACCAAGCCATTATTTACACTCAGCAAACATTAGGAATAAGTATTAAAGAATTTACTGTGTATGGCGAAAAATATAATGGCAAATTTGCACATTATTGGTTTATAGGTACAGAGGATACTAAATATACAGAGGAAGAAATAAAAAAAGTATTAGACAAACATTTATGCAAAATAAATGACGACTATGCTACAGAGAGAAGTAGCGCATTACCAACTCTATTCTTACAAAAAATAAACAATCATTTATTTAATGATTATTTAGAATTGCAGGGTAAAGTTGGAGGTATGGTAAAATTTCCAAGAGTACTAAAAGGAGATAGAATAAAAAGCTGGACAAATTTTTTATCGGAAACAACATTGTAGAAACTTAATATTAAGGTAATGTTTTGGTAACATAAGAATGCAAATACAAGTATAGTTTTGCAACTATAAAAATCAAATAAAAACATCTTTCCTAGTAAGCGTTAAGGAAGCCCATAACAAAAGTTATTTGCTGAAAAACAGCACTTATACTAGAAAGATTTTTTAACAATAAACCAAACACTTCTTCAAGAATGTTTCGTAGTGGTTTCGGACTTGAAAGCCAAGTGTTTGGCTCCTATTAAAAACTCTTCTAGTAATAGAAGAGTTTTTTTTGCCTTTACTTATATGAAAAATCTGGTGCCGAATTATGGATTCCCAAATTTGATGATGCTATTTTTGTGTAAGCACTATTTTATTTTTCTCCATCAAATCCTCCGAATAATTATCTATTGGATGCTCTGCTAAAAATGTCATACCTAAATAATTGGCAATTGTTTGTGCAAACTGGCTAGCAGAAATACTTGCATCTTGTTTCATTTCGCCTAATGGCAAAATATTGGGGCCTATTTGCATCAACCAACTTTCTTGAGAGCCTGGCACAAAAGGACCATGGCTACTCCAATTTTTTCTGCCCCTACCATGGTCTGTAGTGATGAACATAGTTGTTTTATTTTTATAAAAAGTATCTGATTGTATTACACTCCAAAGCTCTGATAAAAACACATCAAACTGATGCGCTTGCTGTAAGTATAGATCATACTTTCCTGCATGCGCATACTCGTCTGTTTCACCAAATGCGATGTGCATTACAGAAGGATGATGTTTTTGCAAATACTCTAATGCTAAAGTATGCGTAAGCAAATCTGCTCTGGTAGGCAAAGCTCTGTTTTCGCTGAAAGACAAAATGGCATTGCTTATTTGCTGCACCACTGTTAGCGTATCTTCCTGCTGCGACTGATAGCCACAATTAATTGGAAAATGTGTTTGCGATTGATTTAAAATATTTTCAAATAACTTCCAAGAACCAAAAAATGCAACTTTATTTTTATACAATTCAGTAGCATTTAAAAAATCTAACACTGTAACATTAGTATTATTATGTTGCGTATTCCTAATAATTCTTTTATCTGAAAAACCAGTTAAAATTTCATTATAGCCTGCATACGAAAGATGATAAGGATTACTTACTGCTACCCTATTGCCATATTTTCTATTGCCCCAAATTTGTCCTTTTTTTTCAATATAATTCCATACAAAAGGCATTAATTTTTTTCTGCGCTCTTCGCTACTAGCTGTCCAATACAAAGCGCTTGTCATAGCAGTATCCGAAACAAATTTGCTATTGTATAAAATGCTAGAATCTGCTCCATTAAATAATTCCTGCCAACGAAAACCATCTGTAGATACGATAATGATTTGTTGGCAAGCAGATTGTGTATGCTGTGCATAAGCAGAAAAACTCAATAGCAAACCAATGCAAATTCTTAAAAGCATATATAATGTTTTGCAAAGTAACGATTACAAGATGTTCTAAACATTAAGCCTTGTTTATGCTAATATTATGAATAAAAAAAGACAGCTAAAACAGCTGTCTTTTTATGTTAAAGTTTATGCATTTCTCATTACAATTTTTGAATCTTTTGAATGTAGTCAATGCTTTTACCATCTGTAATATGTACATAATAATTGCCTGCTGCTAGTTCATTAATGTAAATATTATTAATATTATTCCCAGATTGTAATTCTACAGCAATAATCTTCACAATTCTACCAGTTTCATCTACTATTTTAATAGCAGCATTAGAAGCAACATTAGTTTGAATATCTATATGAATATCTGTAGTAGCAGGATTTGGATAAATTTTAAATACATTGTTTACAGATACATTTTTAGGTAATTCTGTAATCATTTTTGGAGAATATTGCACATATTTTCCATTGTTATCTAACATTGCAAACCAAGGATCTGTAGTGCTATTTCCATAATAAGAATTAGGATGAGCAATACCATAATCGCAAGTTACGAAACTAAAAAAATCATTTGTTTGTAAATCCCCTGTATAAGATAAGGTAGCAATGTTCATCCACTCATTTGCTTTCCAATTTGCTGTATAGGCAGTAGGTAAACTAGTTGTATTGTTATGGAAGAATGTTTGTATATTGTCTAGAGCATTTTTGTTAGTACCATTAGTTAATACAGCATCTAAAGCTACATCAAACGGAGCCAATAAAGATTTCGTTTCAGTAAAATGAATAGTGTTAGATGTAGTAGGCCATGCAATTGCAAATACCAAGCCATCTATACGAAATTGTTGATTAGGCAATGAGCTTTCTGCTTTTGGATTTACACCCGCATGATATCTTATTTGAATAGTTACTGTGCTTTTACTTGTTGTTAAAAGTCTCATTTCAAAATCATTTGGCACAGGACTACATTGTGCAAATAATGCTTGAGTGCCAATAAAGGCAGTGATGAATATTAAAATAAATTTTTTCATTTTATTATCTTTTTTTAATCTTTTAAATAGAGTATAATAATTTTTTTTAGATTTGAATATTCTATTTGTTAGAGTGAAATTAATGACTAATTAGGAGTTTGTTCGTTTGTAATTAAACTATTACTGCCCGCACAGTTACTTAATATTACATTTCTATCAGGATCTAATCCATTAAAACGTGCAAAACCA
>CAIXQW010000008.1 GCA_903921675.1 uncultured bacterium
AAATATTTTTTCATTATAAATAATATTAAAGTAATAAATTTAATTGGTGTGAATTAAAATGCAGTTATATCTGTAGGTCTCATGATACCAAACCATTTCAATACTCTTTCTTTTTCTCCTTGGTCTGTTTTTATTTTAATATGAACCAAATATAATCCACTTGCAATTGGAACTCCTTTTTCATTTTTAATATCCCATTCTACATACGTAGTACCTGCATCAGCTTTATTAATGGTTTTAATTAACGCACCATCTACAGAGTATATTTTGATAGTAGCCACAGCGGGTAAATTAATTATTTTTACTCTATTATCCAATCTAGTAGCTTCGTATTCGCTATATGCATAATATGGATTAGGAACAATATTTAATCTGTCTAATAAAGCACTTTCGTTGGCATTGTATTGATTTCCTGCACTTGTTAAGCCTGAAGCCAAAATCTTGTCTGTATTAAACCTATAGGTTGGCATTCCTCCATTAATTAACGTAGTACCTGGATTAAAATATACATAAGGGCGCTCCACTCTAATTTTTACTGTAGCTTTTGTAGGTACAATTCCTTCTTTCCAAGATAATAGATTTTTACCGCCAATTTTCATTGCAGGTGTCACCCACATCATTGTACTAAATACACTTCTTTTTAACTTTTGTAAAGTAGTAGAAGCTGCAGGATCTACTCCAGCCATTTGTTTTAAATTATTATATAATGAATCTGAACCCGTTTCAGCATCATACCTAGAGCGAGAGATGTATAATACATGATGTCCACCCCATTTTAATGCTCCATTTACAGGATCAAAATATGTACTTGTTGGATTAAACATCATGTCTTTACCATTGTTTATTGGATCTCCACTATCTTCTCCAAACATAATATTTAATCTTTCACCTGTTTCTATATTAATAGCATAACCAGGGAACCAAGAATGACCTGAATCCGATGTAGAATAAACTGGATTACCATTTGCATCAGGATATTTTTCCAAACTTGGGTGATTACGTAAATTATATTTCCAAGCACCGCCTTGAGAAATTGGATTGCCATTAACAGCGCCATTATTTGAAGTACTTCCGTCATTCATTTCTATTACACAGCATTTAGTCCATTTACTTCTATCATTTGTAAATACTACATCTACGCTATGGCAGTTGAACATTGTTGCAAAATTTCTATCAGAAGCTAGCTTAGTGTACATAATACCCATTCCAGAATAAACCGAATTCTGATTATTCGCCATATAATAAGGCCCCCATGTTCCACCTAAAATCTTTTCGTAATTTCCTTTTTTATCTTGATTACGATTGATAACTTCTCCTGTATTTGCATCTCTGAAATTATCATAATCATCCATAGCTATTGAGTGCCAAGTAGCTTCGCCACTTGGAGTTAAATAATCTCCGCAGCGCAACCAGTTATTTGGAGAATTTTTTTCAGCATCTGGCACACCATATAACCATGCTTTAGAAACATCTTCATAGGTAATACTACTGCTAATATAACCTGAATTATTTTTTTCTAATATGCTATTATTAATTAAATCTCCATTGGAAGCTGTATCACCTGGTCTTGCTTGTTGTTGCATACCAATAGAAATACCCCAATCTTCAGTAGGATTAGCTGCATTATTTTCAACGCCCCATTTAGTTAATAATTTTTCATTATAAGTTTGAATACTATTATCACTGTAGATAGTATCATTTTTACCTTGATAGCTACGTACGATATTCCATGTGGTTTTAGGACCAAATGCACCCCATGAAGAATCTCTGGTTGTGCCATTTGCGACTACTGCTGCATTTAAATAAATTGTATATTCACCTGGTTTAATACTATCAGCATCGGTAATTTTTACATTAATAGGAGCAAACCCTGGCTTGTAAACTGGATTTTTTACAATACTTTCAGGACTAGCCAATGCCTCTTCAATAGATGCATCTGTAAGTTCTAAATTATTTCCGCCGTTTCCTTTCCCTTCTAACCTAATAATTTCTATTCCATCACCATAAGTAGTTTTTGTATCTGTATAAATATTATCGTAGGCAGGATGCGGAGTAACTTTATAAATATGCAATGGTGCTTGGCGACCATCTGTTCTACTTTCTAAATATTGGAAAGATTGGCCTGTCCCTGTCTGCACATTAAATGGACTAAAATTGTTATAAGAATAAGCAATTACAGCATAATAATATGTTTTATAATTTACTAAGCCATTTTGAGAACCTGATGCGAATGCGTCTGTTTTAAGTTCAAAATTATTTACAATCCCAGAATCTCTACCTGATGCCATTAATCTAGCTTGGAAGTAATCTTCAGAAATTTCAGGATCTTTTTCGAAATTGAAAATATTTTTTACGCCATTTTTCTTATCACATTGGAATACTAATTTAGCTTTGGCAGGATCAAAAGTACCGTCCTTCATTCTGATTTGAGATACAGAAGTAGTTGGGTTTTTTAATTGGAATACCATATATCCTTCAAACTTGTACAAGCTATCATAGCTTTTTGCACCTTGTGCTAATGGAGAATTTTCTTTGTAAACTGCACTAGAATCTGGATTGCCATATTGTTCATTAAAATTATTACTGCCATATGGATTATTTATATAAAACACTAATTTGCTATCAAAAGGCTTGATTGCCATATCTGGCGCTTGAGGACCAAATGGTAATTTAAATCCTCCATCAAATAGCAATTGTGCTTTATCATCGCAAATACGCAATTTACCATAGCTAGGGCAATTTCCTCCTACATTAGGTACCCAAACTGCTCCAATAGTTATATCATTAGCAATCCCAGGTTTCATTTCAAAAGGACCTGCACTGTGCACAAATCTTCTATCTCCTGGAGGGTTTCCACATGGATTACATTCTCTATATTCATCAGGAAATGCATAATTGCTTGCTGTACCAGCACCAATACCTTGGCAGTTTTTAACAAATGGAGTTCCATCTTGCCATTTACCTGTCATAAAATTATAATATTCTGCATCATTATCTGGGTCACCTGTTGGGCTCGGATCTCCATTGTTGAAAAAAGTAAAGTATTTCATTTTTAATGGTGCTACAGAATCTGGGAAACCATCTACGGTAGATAATGGTCCTTGGAAGAAATCTATACCAATCATAGGAATTTCTGTTCCATAACCCGTAGATCCATCGTCAAAATCATCGGAATTGTATAATATACCTAAACCTCTACCTACATCACATCCTACGTAATCATCTAAATAATAACCTAAATCTGCGTCACTCCATGTAGCAGTATACGTTTCAGAATAGGTACTGGTACTTTTATTCATTAATCGATAGTTATAAAATGTAGCATCATTTAAACAATCGTTTGTCGCAAAAGCAAAAGCACTTGCTTGTATCTCTAAGCCTAATGGTAAACCTTGTGTGTTGGTTTGTACATTTCCTTTATCATTAAATATCCACCAAATATATTGATCTCCAACTATTTTTGGACAATCACCATCTTGCCAGTTGTAAATACCATCACCATTTCTATCTTCAAACGGTGCATAATCCTTATTGCTCGGAATATTTAAACTTACACCACCACTACCTTTTGCAGAAGTATTACCTTTTGCAGGCCATTCTTTAATTACGGCAGGAACTTTCCCTTGATTGGCAAGTATTTGATTGTTAACAGCCTGCGGATCTGTTAATCCTGCAAAAATTGATTTAAAAGTAAGAATGTCTGTTTGGTTAATTTTCCAAAATCTATCCCAAAGAGCACAAACATTTGCATCAATATTTGCATTATCATCCAATGGGCCACTCCAATAGTCGTTTCCTCGTTGACGATAAGTTTGTGCTGCTACTTTTAATAAGCCACCAGCTGCATTATCCTTACCCCCTACCCATAAAGAGCCTGCGAATAAAGAATTCTTTTTTACTTTACCATCACCTTTTGGAACTTCATATACAGCCACACCAGGACCTCTATCCCACCACATGTCTCCACCATTCATTAATCTAGCACGTACATTATTTACATCTAAATCTATTGTAGCTGTAGTAGGCGAACATCCTGCTCTTGTAATTGCAGGCTCTGGATGCTTAGGTGCAATGATAGATTCTTTTGCAAATGAGGATTGGCTTAATCCAATCAATGCAAAACAACATGCTATTTTTAAACTCTTTTTCATATTAAAAGAT
>CAIXQW010000009.1 GCA_903921675.1 uncultured bacterium
AATTATTGTTATAAAATTTAATATAGAGGTAATATTAAGTAGTGACTATCTATCAATAATAAAATTTAATTTTGTATATCTAAATACAACAAGTGCAGGGTATTAAACAAAATAGCATATTAATTGTAGATGATGAGCAACACATCACAGAACTTATTCAATATAATTTACTAAATGCAGGATTTAAAACCTACGTTGCACACAATGGTATTGAAGCAATTCAAGTAGCGAGGCAGGCAAATCCAGATTTAATATTACTGGATGTAAATATGCCAAAAAAAGACGGCTATCAAACTTGTAAAGAGTTGAGAACCATTCCTTCGTTGCAGCATACTATTATTATTTTTCTAACCGCGATGAGCGATGAAACAAGCGAAATAAAAGGGTTGGAATTAGGTGCTGATGATTATATTGCCAAGCCAATTAAGCCAAATTTATTAATTACTAGAATAAAATCGGCCTTGCGTAAAGTAGTGAAGGAAGATGCAGATAACGAGTTGGAATTTAATGGGCTTACCATTCATAAATCTGAATATAATATAACTTTAGATGGAGTAGTGGTTACACTAGCTCGCAAAGAGTTTGAATTGCTATTCATGTTAGCTAGTAAACCCGGCAAAGTTTTCGACAGAAACGAAATTTTACAAAAAATATGGGGTAGTGAAGTGATTGTAGGTGATAGAACTATAGATGTACATATCCGAAAAATTAGACAAAAACTAAACGAAAAATATATTTTTACAGTAAAAGGCGTAGGATATAAATTTCAGGACTAACTTTGTTGATAAATTGCTATGTACTTTATCAACGAAAAAAATATTACTCCACAACGATTAGCTCTTTGGTGCGCACTTTTTATTAGTGGTATCATTTTAGTTATATTAGTTATTGCTGAATTTTTTTGGCAATATTTACTATTAGATTTAGCCATTGTATTTATTGCAGCTTATCTAGTGGTTTACTATACTATCGAACGATTTTTTTACAGAAAAATAAAATTGCTCTATAAATTTATTTCGCAAACAAAAGCTGGGGCAAAAGAAGAAACGCTTCGCGAAATTGTAATGCCACATACCACAATCGATGAAGTAAGTGCTGATGTAATAAAATGGGCTGATGAACAAAAAAAGAGTATTGAAGTATTAGAAAAAAATGAATTGTTTCGCAAGGAGTTTTTAATGAATTTTGCACATGAAATTAAAACACCCATTTTTACAGTGCAAGGTTATTTGCATACACTTGCGGATGGAGCAATAAATGATGAGAATGTAAGAGATAAATTTATCAATAATGCAGTAAAAGGCATTGATAGATTAAGTGAGTTGGTAAAAAATATTGATGAAATTGCTAAATTAGAACGCGGCGTTTTAGAAATACAAAAAGAAAAATTTGTAATGCAAGAATTAGTGCATGATGTATTTCAAGAGTTTCAGCTAGAAGCCGAAAAGCAACATTTGCATTTGAGTATTAAAGAAGGATGTGAATCTGCAGTAAGTGTAAGTGCTGATAAAGTAAAAATTAAACAAGTATTAGTGAACTTAATTAACAATGCTATAAAATATTGTAAGGAAGGTGGCCATATTACTGCTGGTATTTATGTAATTGACAATGAAAATGTGTATACAGAAATAACAGATGATGGAATGGGAATGGCGGAAGAACATGTGCCACGTGTATTTGAAAGATTTTTCAGAACAGATAGCGGTAGAAGCAGAAACGCTGGTGGAAGTGGATTAGGTCTTGCCATTGTAAAGCATATTATAGAAGCTCATGGCCACTCTGTTACCTGCAGAAGCGCATTGCATGTAGGTAGTAGCTTTGGTTTTGGCTTAAACAAAGCTTAGCGTTTTCATTATTTATTCAAACCAATTTTATAAGCAGCCAAGCATCTTTTTCTTGCTTCTTCATGATTGACAATTGGCGCCGGATAATCGAAGCTATTCAATTCAGGTATCCAATGAAGGATATATTTTAAATCTTTGTCAAATTTTTCTGTTTGTAGCCTAGGATTAAAAATTCTAAAATATGGTGCTGCATCTACACCACATCCAGCAGCCCATTGCCAGCCTCCATTGTTACTAGCCAAATCAAAATCCAATAGTTTTTTTGCAAAATAGGCTTCTCCCCATCGCCAATCAATTAATAAATGTTTGGTCAAATAACTAGCAACAACCATGCGCACTCTATTATGCATCCAGCCTGTAGCATTTAATTGGCGCATGCCAGCATCTACAATTGGGTAGCCTGTTTTGCCATCGCACCAAGCTGTAAATTCTGTTTCGTTGTTGCGCCAAGGAATACTATTGTACTCTGCCCTAAAGCAGCTATTTACTACATGCGGGAAGTGCCATATTATTTGTTGGTAAAAATCTCGCCAAATTAATTCGTTTAGAAATTTTTCATTTTTGGCAAATGCAATGGCTGCTAAACCACGGATAGAAATTGTGCCAAAACGCAAATGCACACTTAATTGAGTGGTACCATGTATCGCAGGATAATCTCTTGTAGTATCATAATATGTAATAATGTTTTCATTGGCTATGATTGCAGGAAATTGCACTTGGGATGTATGAAAACCCATGAACGCAAGACTAGGAATAATACCAACGGAGTGCGCCTTGCTGAACCTATTGAAATATTTGCTACTTGCATAGGCTTTTAGGTAAAAAGGACTTAATTTGGCTTTCCATTTTTTACTGTATGGAGTAAAAACTGTATAGGGTAGTCCATCATCTTTTACTACTTCTTGCTTTTCAAAAATTACTTGATCTTTACAGCTATGCAGCTTTCCACCTTTTGCAGATAGCAATTGATTTACTTGCTCATCTCTTTTAATAGCATAAGGCTCATAATCTTCGTTGGTATAAATATCTTTTATTTTATAATCTTCTATTAGTTGTTGTAGTACTTGAATGGGATTGCCATATTTTACCACCAAGCTGCTTCCTAAACCCTGCAGTTGTTGATGAATATTTGTAATTTGAAGATGTATAAATTGCACTCGTTTATCTGCTTTATCTTCTAAATCATCCAAAATATTTTTATCAAATATAAATACTGGAATTACTTGTTTACCACTTTTTAATGCATGGTAAAGTCCCGCATTATCTTCTAATCGTAAATCTCGTCTAAACCAAAAAAGTGTATTTTGCATTACTGTAAAGAAATGTAAAATACACCAATTCATTGATGATTAATTTTGATAAGTGATAGATATTTTAATATAAAAAAAATGTTTCTATTAGTATTGCTACAATTTTTAAGCAACTTCCATTATCTTACAATCTGCAGCAATAGTTAATTTTCCCGCAGTTTTTGCCTTTATTTCTTCGATAGTTACATCTGGTGCGTGTTCGGTGCATAAGAAACCATCTTTGGTAATTTCAAAAACACCCAAATCTGTTACTACTTTTTTCACACAATGTAAACCTGTAATTGGCAAATGACAAGCAGGTAATAATTTGGAATTCCCAGCTTTATCAGTATGTTGCATAGCTACAATTATATTTTTAGCACTAGCTACCAAGTCCATCGCTCCACCCATACCTTTAACCATTTTACCAGGAACTTTCCAATTGGCAATATCGCCATTCTCTGCTACTTCCATTGCGCCTAATACAGTTAAGTGTACTTTGCCTGCACGAATCATTCCAAAGCTCATAGCACTGTCAAAAAAGGCAGAACCAGGCAATGTTGTTATAGTTTGCTTACCTGCATTTATCAAATCAGCATCTTCGTGGCCAGCAATCGGAAAAGGCCCCATGCCCAATAAACCATTTTCGCTTTGCAAAACTACTTCTATACCATGCGGAATATAATTGGCTACTAAAGTAGGTATGCCTATACCTAAATTTACATAAAAGCCGTCTTGTAATTCTTTTGCAATGCGTTGTGCTATTTGATTTTTGTTTAAACCCATTTTAAATTGTTGTATTAATTGATTGTTGAATTGTTTTTTTTATGGAGATTCCTTTTTTATATTCTCCTAATTGTACATTGCTAATTGCACATTGCTAATTGCGCACAGTCAATTGCTCAATTCTTTTTTCGTAATTGCTACCTTCAAAAATACGATGCACATAAATGCCTGGTACATGTATTTCGTTTGGATTCAATTCGCCAATATTTACCAAATGTTCTACTTCTGCAATTGTGGTTTTGCCAGCCATTGCCATTGGTGCATTAAAATTGCGTGCTGTATCTTTAAATATTAGATTGCCATAAGTGTCGCCTTTCCATGCTTTTACAATTGCAAATTCTGCGTCAAATGCATCTTCTATTAAATAAGTTTTGCCATTGCGTACCACGGTATCTTTGCCATCAGCAACTTCTGTGCCTACACCAGCTGGGGTTGGGAAAAATGGAATACCATATCCTGCCATTAAACAGCGAGTAGCTAATGTGCCTTGAGGTATTAATTCTACTTCTAATTCGCCACTTAATAATTGTCTTTCAAATTCTGCATTTTCGCCTACATAACTGCTAATCATTTTCTTTACTTGCTTTGTCTGTAACATTAAGCCAATGCCAAAATCATCGACACCTGCATTGTTGCTTATACAAGTTAAATTCTTAACTCCTTTAGCTACTAAAGCCGTGATACTATTTTCAGGAATACCACATAATCCAAAGCCTCCAAGCATAATGGTTGCTCCATCTTGAATGTCATGTATTGCTTCCTCCGCATTTTTTACGCATTTATTTAAACCCATTGTGTATTGTATTTTTTTATTGTAAGCATGCAAATGTAATTGTAAATATACGAAAGGCAGAAATTGCAAAGATGAATTAATTAATCTCTTTCGGTTTCATGTTTGTTAATCTTTTTTGCACTAATCCATACAAACTGTCCCATAAAGAAGGTTGTGCTTTGTAATAATTTAAATTGGCAAAAAATGAGGTTTCTGTAAGATGATAATTTGCAAATATTACAGCATACTGTGCTTGTAAAGTATCTAAATTTTTATTCAAATTATTTTTTACACCAAGCGTATCTGATTGATATGCCAAAGAAGCATAAGCATCTGCCAAATGCATATCTGCCATGATATAAGACATCTGCTGTATACCTACCACTTTAGGTTGCTTACAAGAAAATAATCCTACAAAGCCAATTAGCGCTACAATTACTTTCATTTTTTATTTTAATAATGTTCCGTATTTAGTGGCATTTGCTACATCTAACATGGATAGTTGGGGTACTAATTTATTTTTATCATCTGCGGTAGCCTTAGATAAAATATTAAAATACTCATTATTTTTTGTACTAAAATACAAGAAAAATATAGCACTACCAGGTGTTTCGCTATTTATTTGGTAGAGTGTAGGGATGGTATTTAAAATTACATTAGATGCCTTTGCTGGTTGCTTTGTCATTGCATCCATGCCATTGCGGTGGTAATCGTAAATAGCTTCCCGAAACAAACCGAATCTTGCATTTAAAATATTATCTGCAAGCCAATATCTGTTTTTTGTGCCTTCGCTTTTCCAACCACTGATGCCATTGCCTTCTGGTGCATTATTGGCAATTGCTAAAGCTTTGGTATAATACTCTGAACCTCCTTTTAATTTAAACGAATCGTAGTGTAAACCAATAATATAATTTACATAATAAGCAAACACTGCAGTAAGATTTGCAGCTAATGCATCATTACCTGCTACACGTGTTTCATTAAAGTCTATTGGCTGAAATTGTATGTATTTAAACACAAAATCTTTATCTACATAATTAATCAATGGCGATAAATAATCGGATTGATACACTGGCCTAGATGCTTGAATACTTAATTTAGCTTCGTATGCATCAGCTACTTCCTTGCTGCGTTTGGTAATAGTTACATTAAATTGGCAATCTATTTTTTCGGCAGAAGTGTATTCGTCATTCGTCCATTTGCGTTTGTTTAAAAAATCTTGTAATCCTTGTTCTAATGCTTTAAAAACTTTTAAATCTACAGTGTTTTGCACAGCAGTTCCATTTACCACTACTTTGGCATTTAGCTCTTGTGCTTGCAGGCCCAATGGCATAGCTGTTATTAGGCTAAAGAATAATATTATTTTTTTCATTGTATTGCAATTTTAAAATTAAGATGATTATTTAATAAAAATCAATTTTTGATAGAACTTGTATAATTATTAACGGAATAGCTTTCCTATTATTTGGAGTAGAGATTATTTTTTATTGCTATATCTTACCAAAAATTATAATTTTATTTACGATATCTTTAGCTACTTCTACTTTTGTTTTTAGATCAAAAGTTTCTTCGTAGCCATTTTTATCAAACATAGTTACTTTATTAGTATCGTGTCCAAATCCTGCACCAGTATCGCGTACAGAGTTTAGCACAATAATATCTGCATTTTTAGCTTTTAATTTTTCTTTAGCATTGTTTTTTTCATCAACACTTTCTAAAGCAAATCCTACTAAAATTTGATTTGCATTCTTTATGCTTCCTAAATGGTTTAGAATGTCTTTGGTTTTAGTAAGCGCAATAGCAAATGCTTCTGTTTTCTTTTTTATTTTTTCTGTAGCCACTTCTATTGGAGTATAATCTGCTACTGCAGCACTCATAATACCAATTTGGCATTGCGGGAATAAAGCAACACATTGCTCAAACATGCTTTGGGCATTGGTAACTTTGTAGGTTGTAATATTTTTATGATTGGCACTTAAATGTGTTGGCCCTAATACCAAATGCACTTTTGCACCACGCCTAGCACATTCATTGGCTATAGCTATTCCCATTTTTCCGCTGCTGTGGTTGCCTATAAAGCGCACAGGGTCTATGTTTTCATAGGTTGGGCCTGCTGTAATTAAAATTTCTTTGCCAGCTAATTGGCTATTTTGCAAAAAAAAACCTTGTACATGCTGCACCAAATCTTCTACTTCTGCCATTCTTCCCATGCCTATTAATCCACTGGCTAATTCGCCAAATTGGGATTCTATTATTACATTACCAAAATAAGTTAATTTTTGCAAATTTGCTTTTGTGCTCGGGTGGTGCCACATATCTTCATCCATTGCTGGCGCTATGTGTATAGGGCAGGTGGCGCTCATATAAGTAGCTAATAAAAAATTATCGCATAAGCCATTAGCCATTTTCGCAAGGGTATTGCAGCTAGCAGGGGCTATTAAAATAATGTCGGCCCATCTACCAAGCATTACATGATTGCTCCAAGTATTTTCATCAAACATTTCTATCATCACAGGCTTCCGGGTAAGTGTGCTAAGTACCAATGGACTTACAAAATCTTTTGCGTTTGGTGTCATCATTACTTGTACTTCTGCCCCGGCTTTTACAAGTAAACGTACCAATTGCGGAATTTTGTAGGCTGCAATGCTACCTGTGATACCTATTATTATTTTTTTGCCTGTCATGATTGTTTGAGTTTATAAAAAAACCACCCAAAGCTAGGCATTGGATGGCGTAATTTTTAAATTTAATAGTAGAAAATAGAATTATTTAGCTTCTTCTACATTTGTATCACGGAAATAAATTTTGTTGTCGTTAAATTCGCTAATAGCTTGTATAGCTGGGTTAGCCATTCTTTCGTAGAAACGACTAATTTCTATTTGCTCTTTATTTTCTGTGATTTCTTCTAAATTATCTGTATGGCTACCAAATTCTTCTAATTTACGATGTAATTCGTCTTTAATTTTAGTATTTATTTGATTGGCGCGCTTGCCTAATACAGTGATACTTTTATATAAATTCCCTGTTTTAGCCGTTACTTCATTTAAGTCGCGTGGCTCAATCATAGGGTTTAAGGTGCTTATCAACAATTTTTTACCTTCGCTCATTACTTTTTATTTTTTTTAAGTCTGCAAATATAGTGTTTTTCAGATTATCTGCCTCTGTTTTTAACTTGCTATTAGGGTAATTGCTCAAAAAATCATTATAATCTACCAAAGCTAGGTTCAATCTTTCTTCCATTTTTGCAGGAATACTCATTTTTGCGTAATTATAATTGGCTTTAGCTACCATTAATTGGTAATAATCGCATTTATCGCTATCTGGATATTTTTTTATTAAATTACCAAAGGCAACAACAGCACTTCTAAATTCACTAATTTTAAAATAAAGTGTTGCACTTTCTGCATCTTTTGTTTCTAATTTTTGGCGAGCTTCGTCTATTATTTTATTAGCTTCTGCTACTTTAGGGCTTTCAGGATGAGTATTTACAAAGGTTTGCAATGCGCCTATTGCTTTTATAGTGCTACTTTGGTCTAGGCTTGCTTCTGGGCTCATATTATACAAGCAAATGCAGGTCATGTACTCGCATTCGTCATGCTGAGGGCTATTAGGAAAAATATCTGAAAAGTTTTTAAAATGATAGCTGGCAGCTAAGTAATTATTTTGATTATAAAATGAATAGGCGTATTTATAATACAAATCTTCAAATTGCTTAGTGCCTTTAAATACAGTTAATAGCTCTTCATAAAGCACATTTGCTTCTTCCCACTTTTTTTTGTCGTAAAATTCATTTGCTTTACTAAGCTTATAATTTTGATCTGTGCTTTTCTTTATTTTTTCAATATCATTGCAGGCAGTTTGGCTAATGGCCATCGTCAACAAAAATATTGCGTAAATCCAAATTTTCATAATATCAACTGCAAATATAAGCGCGCAGATTGGTAAGTGGTTTTTTAGAGTCAAAAAGATTTGTTATATTTATCCTACAAAAATCTATTTTTTTGCATTATCAAGAACGAATGACGGCTGATGAGCACCAATTTATTTCCAGAAGATATCATTTGGAAAGTAAGGCGTATATGAAAATAATGAATATTGTTTTGATTATTGGCTTTGCATTTGGTACGATGATGGTATTAGGTGAAAATTGGCATAATGTGCATGAACCTAACCCGGAGTTGCATACGCATAATGCTCCCTTTTTCTTTTTGTTTATCCTCGGCTTTATAGCATTAATAGCTTTTGCAACATATTTTGGAATTGTATATAAACTACATTTAGACAGTAAAAATGCGATTAAAACGATAGCAATTGAAAATATTATCCATAAAGAATGCATTCCAGAAAGAAACTTATTTATGATACATACTCAAAATGCAATTAAGCCAATTATAGAAGTAAATGCAGAGGATTATAAGCGAATGAATATTGGCGATGAAATAAATATTGAGTATGC
>CAIXQW010000010.1 GCA_903921675.1 uncultured bacterium
ATATAAAATAATTTCTTCATATTTTTCATTAATGATTCATTAAATAAAAACATTATCTAAAAATTTACTTTGTTAGGCAATTTTAAATGTTAGTTCTAATAACAACAGTTTAACCCCCATGCCTATTGGTTTTACTCTACATTTGTTTCATAAAATTATTTAATTAAAAACACATAAAAACAAAAAGGTATGAAACGTATTATTATCACACTAGCCTCATTCGTTTTATTTGGAACTGCAGTAAATGCACAAACTAAAACAAAAAATGGAAAAACAAAAGCTACAAAGCAAGCTGTAAAAGAAGAAGTTAAAGTTGCTATCCCAACTCCAGCACCTGTAGCTGCACCAGCACAAACACCTACTCCACAAGCAGGTGCACCTATGCAAGCTGCTCCAGCTCCTCAAGCAGAAGTTTACGATTTTGATAAATACGCAAAAGTGGATAAAATGGAACACAATTTTGGAGAAAATATTAAGCAAACACCTGAAGGTGTTACTTGCACTTTTACAGTAACAAATACTAGTAATGAACCTGTCACTATAGAAAATGTGCAAGCAAGTTGCGGTTGTACTGTGCCTACCTGGGATAAAGCACCAATTGTTCCGGGTAAAACAGGTCAGTTCCAAGCTAACTATCATGCACAAGGTCGCCCTGGTCCATTTACAAAAACTTTGACTATCAGAACAAACCGCGGTAACAAAGCAGTTACTATTAAAGGTACTGTAGAACCAAGTCCAATGGTAGAAACTCCACCAACTGGCGCACCAGCTCCTGCGAATAATATGGGTCATTAATATTTTATAAATCAATACATTCATCACATACTAATCATTACATGAAATATTTATTATCAATAGCATTTACTTTATTCTTTGGAATACATACAAATGCTCAAAGTAATAATATGGGTGCAAGATTCAAATTTGTGCAAGAAACACACGACTTTGGAATTTTAAAAGAAGGTGATGAAGCAACTTATGAGTTTGTTTTTATAAATACAGGCAATGAGCCAATCATTATTAATGGTTGTACTGCAAGTTGTGGTTGCACAGTACCTACTTGGCCTCGAAATCCTATTATGCCAAGTAGCAAAGGAACAATCTTTGTAAAGTTTGATACGCATGGTAAAAATGGTACATTTCGTAAAACAATTTATATAGAAAGTAATGCAGCAAATGCAGAACCTGGTAAGAAATACGAAATCTACATTGCGGGAAGTGTAACTCCAAATGTTGCAACTACTTCAAAGCCAGGAGCTCCAATGCAAGCACCAGTTATTCCTGTTAAGCATTAAAAAAAATCATTCAATTATTACAAAAAGTCCACAAGCCGTTGTGGACTTTTTTTTGTGAATCATTTTCCTTATAATTTAATAAAACTATTTTACTTAACTACAATGTAACTACAATAGATAAGCATATTAAAATACATTTGGAAAACAAAATTAATACAATTGAAAATGAAACAAATATTATTTTTAAGTATTGCCTTTTTATATTTTTCTACTTCATTAATTGCCCAAGATTTTAGAATTGTTGATAGAGTTAAAAGTTTAACTAGAGAAAAGAAATTTGATGCTGAAAAGCAATCTAAAATTAAAACAATAGACAGACCTTTTTTAACAAAAGAAGAGTTAGAAGCTAAACAAGAAACAATTGTAACAACCAAGTTTGATGCATTTGCAAAACTAGATAAAACTATTTTTGACTTTGGTAAAATTTACCAAACTGCAGAAGGAGCAACAGCAACTTTTAGTACTACTAATATTGGTACAACTCCATTAATATTAAATAGAGTGCAAGCCTCATGCGGATGTATGGTGCCAAATTGGAATAAAGAGCCAATTGCGCCAGGTGCCACTTCTGTAATTACTGTAAAGTATAATACAATGGCCAGGCCTGGCTATTTTAATAAAACTATTACAATTTATGCCAATAACGAAGTAAAGGAAATTTACATTAAAGGCATAGTAGAATAAACTGCTAGCTGTAATACTGATACTTGTTTTGTTACTTAATTTTAAATACAGAAATACTTAACTACGGCTTAACCCTAATCCTTTTGATTGGCTATAAATTTGTTTATCAATAATAACTAACTTACAAAAAATAAAACATATGAAACGTATTATTCTAACATTCGCTACATTATTTGCATTATCTGCAAGCTATGCGCAAAACAATCCAACATTGCCTGTTACTCCTGCTCCTGTACAAGAAGTATACGACTTTGATAAATACTTAAAACTAAGTAAAACTACTCACGATTTTGGCAAGCTTCCTCAAGGCCCAACTGCTAGTACAGAATTTACGGTAAAAAATATTAGCAATGATGTAATTACTATCGAGAATGTACAACCTAGTTGTGGATGTACTGTACCAGATTGGACACGTAATCCAATCAAACCAGGTGAAAATGGCACTATCAAAGCTGTATACAATACACAAGGCAGACCAGGTAATTTCAATAAAACATTGACTATTAAAACCAGCCGAGGAACAAAACCTGTATTTATTACTGGCGAGGTAGAACAAGCACCTGTTGGTAGTGTACCACCTGCAGAAAATTCAATGATTAAACAT
>CAIXQW010000011.1 GCA_903921675.1 uncultured bacterium
ATTATGAAAATCTACATTTAATAAAAAAGCGACGTAGCCAAGATGCGCAAATTTTTATTTGGCATTAATACTAATAATAGCGCGCATTGTGGCTACTAACACAAAGCCACCCTTCACTTTTTATTAAATTTGATTTTCTATAATATATTTTCAATGTCAACTTAAACTAGTGGCATATATTTTTATTACAGGTTAAGTTCAAATTAAATTCTCAATAAGAATTTAGTATAGCCAAATGATTAATCCTTTTCAACAATTCAACAATCCAACAATTCAACAATACATCAATCCAACCAATCTATCTCCTCTGCATAGCCTGCTGCAGTTGTGCATTGGCTTGTTGGCTTTGTTGCATATACTTTTGTGCTTCTGCAGCATTGCCAATTTTTGCATAAATATTTGCCATTACTTGAAATGCCTGCGGAGCAAATTGCAAATCTACTGTAGCTTTATTAATACTTTCCAATGCACCATTAATATCTCCTTTGCCAGCTTTTACTATGCCAATATCAATGTATGGTTTTAGGTAAGTAGGCTCTTGTGCCAATACTTTTTCAAAATAGCTAATTGCTTTATCCGCATTATTTGTTTTGCTGTAATACTCTCCCATCAAGCTAAGCGACTCTATGCTTTGGCTATCTGCACTTAATGCTTGCTGAATGTAAGGCAATGCTTTTACTGCACTATCATTGTTCAATAGTATGCCAGCAATTGTCGTATTTATCAATTCGTTTTTAGGATCTTGCTTGGCGTATTCTTCTATTAATTGCATGCCTTGCATATTTTGCGCTTTTAGCATTTCCATACCTTCTACATCTTTGTTGCTAGGCTTCTTTACTACAGCACTCATTGGCAATCCTTGCACACAAGCTTTGTACAGCACATTACTGCCTTCTGCCCAACTACCACTTTTAATAATCCCTTGCGGAATCATGGCTATATGAAACAAACTATAATCGTATTTGCTAGCATTACGTTGCTGCCACCTTACATAAATTGTTTTTACACGAGGCTCGTCTTTAAAATATTGCTCTACAATATGTGGGCCATTGGTAGCTAAAACAATAGTATCCGACTTGCCCAATTTAGACACAACATTTTTACGGAACCAATCGCTACTTTCTTTTACACTATTGTAATAAAAATCTACCTCGTAATTGCCATAAGCACCTTTTGTACCACCTACCATACTATTAAAATAACTCATGGTATTTGGGAATGTAGTTACAATAAAATAAGCCGGCTCCAATGCAAGCAAAGCAAACAATCCATACACGACATATTTAATGCTTTTGTTGCTAAAATAATTAGCTAGGCTGCTATAACCCCACGCTGCAAAAATGCACATACTTGGAAAAATAAATAATAAATGACGCCACAAATGGTACACATTACTTTTTTTGTAAATAATATACACCAATGGAAACGCTACACAAAACAATGTAAATAGCACTATCAACGTTTGATAATCTTTTTTATTTTTTTTGATGAGCAACATAATTGGTGCTATCAATGCAAAACCAATTAATACTATATACGGCGTAGTAATGCTAATTACTTTTGGCAAATAGTAAGTAGGAAAATTACTAATCATTACACCATCTTCGCTATTAGGGTCCGATACGCCACTCATTATTTTATGCCCATCAAACAATTGATTCAAGGCAACACGAATATGCGTTAATTCATTCAATGCATCTATTGGATTGTAGATAGGGTTTTGATACGCAAAAGGCCACATCAAACTGGTAGCAAAATACGCAACAATACTTATGCCTAATAGGTTGGTAAAACTAAATACAAAGTTTATTTTTTCGTTGTTGAAAAATATGCGCCAAGCCAAATGCCCAACTGCAAACACTACAAAGTATGGAATTAATAAAATACCACCCACTCGAATATTAATGCTAAACGCAATAGCAAGTATTGGGATGATGTAATTTTTTCCTTTTGTAAAAAATATAAACAAGCTTATAGGAATCAACAGTAATTTAATCAGCAAAGCAATAGTGTGCACAGAATCATGATTCGCCAAATATTTCATCTTTTCCATTTGCACATCTTGTGGCGTTGGATTTGGCATGTTTTTAAATAGTTCTGGTAAATTAATTTCTGCCAATACCGTTTTTGCTTGCAAAAAATAAACACCAATCAACGCCACAGCCAGCCATACAAATATAGTATAAATATTTTCTGTGATAAAGAAAAATTTCTTAGGCACTACATCCTTGGCATTCATATTTTCTATATAAATAAAAATGTAGTAAATAGAAGCAATAAATGCAGCTGCAAAAGGCGTATCTTTTGGATTGTTCATAGCATTGCCCAACCAAAAAGGCGCAAGAAACATTAAAAACACACTAAAGATAGCCGCGGTATTACCAAAGTAACGCTGACAAATTTTAGCTGTGTAATAAGTAGCCACAAAACCACTTAATGCATTGAATATATGAATGGTAGTATATTCCGGGAAAGGAGAAATTTTATTAAACAAAGCGCATATCACACTAAATAAACCACCGTAGTTCTGAATAATTACATCTCTATCAATGCTCTTGGGTATATGAAACACATAATCGTCTGCACCAAAACTAGTAATGTACCTAATAATTGCTTTGCCGTATTCATTCACCACAATATCATCACCAGTGATACCATTTTTAAAACTCATGCCCACCATCATTACCCCTATCAATGCAAGCACTACTTGTAGCAATCCAATATTGCCAATAGCTATCCATGGTTTTTCTGTACTAATGAGTGGTGCCAATGTAGGCATTTGCAGGCTTGCCGCACTAACATGTTTTTCTGCAGTATTTGCAGTAGTATTGATATTTTTAGCCATCCTTGTATCTAATTATTAATAATTGCGTAAATATAAAATAAAATTAGGAAAATCAATAGGAGGAACAAAGGTTAGCTATTTTTGATTGAGTAACATTGGTAACAAAGGCTACTTTTTTTGCAATAGAAAACCATGTGCTAATTCTGAAATTGTCATTGCTTTGTATTTCCGTTATTGTTTTTTAAGGAGTTCATCACAAAATAAATCAGTGGAATAAAAATCAGTCCCATTGTTAATGGTAAAAACCATACGCCAAGCCCATCTGCTTCTCCCTTTGCATTTTGCATTGTTTTGTATGCAATAAGTCCGAAAATAAAAACAATAATAAGTTTAAGATATCTTATTAGTCTTGTAGCTTTGGTATATAGTTTAAAAGCATTGTCGTGTGTAATATTGGTTGGATAATTGAATAAGTGTGGAAACTTATTTAGTATTGTTAGTACAATAAATAGAATGGAAGCAATGAAGGGCAAGGTCAAAATAGTCGCTTTTCCACCAAACCCGTCTGCTTCTCCTGCTCCATTAAAATGTGTTGGAATAGTTTCAGGTAAGTTTGCATAGTTTGTATATATCAATACCCAAATAGCAAATAGCAAAACCCAAGCAATTAATTCAATTATTTTGTCGGCTATTGTAAGTTCTAATTTTATTTTTGGTCCTTCTGCCATTGTTAAATTATTTTGTGGGCTGTTGTGCGCTTAGCATTAAATACAAATTTTTTTTACGCTTGGCAATGAGCCATATTTTTACCACTAATATTTGTACAGAGAACGAAACGCTGCTTATTGCAAATGCGTTGATAGCGGTTTGTTGATTTTTTATCAGTTGGTTTCTGTATAATTTTTAAAGTTATTTAAAATGGCTTGCCAACCTTGTTGCTGCCTTTCCAAGGAATTTTGTGTTTCAGGGTCAAATGTTACAGAAACATTGGTTTGTCCGTTTTGTTCTTTAAACACAACCGATGCTTCTCTTCCTTCAAATGCATAAACGAAACTTTCTCCTTTGTGAACTTCTGTATATACTGCTACATAGTCAAAACCAAAGCTACCATCTTTGGCTTCCATTCTTGCATTGTAAATGCCACCAACTTTCATATCGTTAGTAGCTGAGGGGCAATGCCAACTAGGGTCGGCAAAATTCCATTTAATAATGTGTTCGGGTTTTGTGTAATAGTCCCAAACTTTGTTTTTATCTGCATTTATTAATGCTTCTACTGTAATTTTTGTTTGTTCCATTTTTTTGTTAGTTGTTTTAGTTCAAATATTCTGCAATAACAATTTTTTTCTGTTGCATCATTATTTCCCAAGCATTGGTTTTACGCATCAACTCACCCATATTTTTCGGAATAATTTGCCAGCGAAGTCCGTATTTGTCTATGCACCATCCACATTGCGATTCTTTTCCAGCCTGTGTAAAATATTGCCAAAAGTGGTCAATTTCTTTTTGGTCATCGCAGTTGATTTTAAAGGAAACAGCATCATTTAGCAAATGATGTTTCATTTCTGTGCTCATTAAAGAATATGGATGACCAAATATTTCAACTTCACACATTTCTGTATTGCCACTTGGTGATTGTCCCATTGGAATAATTTGTCCTGATTGAAAATTATTGCCAAACACATTTTTGTAATACATAATGACATTAGCAAGATGGCCACCGTCTGTGGTTAGCCATAAGCAAGGTATAATTTTGTTGTTCTTCATTTTATTTTAGTTTGTGGCTTGCTGTGTGGTTTATTACAATAGCCGCAAAAGGTTTGCATAGAATTCTGCATTAAATTTACCCTCCTTAAAATCGGGACTAATTTTTTTAGAAATAGACCAAATTAATTGTAATAATTGAATCATTGCCTATGATATTAGCACCCACACTCAGATTAAATATGAATAAAAAACAAATCTAAATTTTCAATTTTTATCATAAACATTAATCTATTGACGAGCTTATTACAATAAGTTGGTCGCCACTTTTAGGGGTAATTTTCATTTTTTTGTTAGGATTAAGAAAAACACCCTCAGTATGATTAGAGACCTTTTCATTCTCTACTTTAATGCCAATCACAGATTGATTTTTTTTACCAGCAGTATAAACTAAATCAGCAAATGAAATTTCTTTATTCAATTCAATATATCTTTCAATAGGTAACATGTTTATGGAAGCTCCCTCTGCATCAAAAAGATCATTGAATACAAAATTTAAATCAGGATTTTCAGTTAATTGAGACATTAGTAGCGCAACTAAATTATCGCTAATTATTAATTCTTCTGTTTCAGTAAATTCTGCTAGCTTTGCTTTTGAAGAATCTAAAATTTGAGCAATAACTCTAAATTCAGAAGCTAAATGATTTTGTTTTATATTATCAAGCTTTAGCATCTCTAATAAAGTTAGCGTATCGGCTTCTGGAATAGACAGCATATCTGTATACCCAATAATCATTATTTCTTTAAATTGTCCATTTACAATAAATTTTTCAAAATTAAAATCTGATCCACTAACGGGAATAAAATC
>CAIXQW010000012.1 GCA_903921675.1 uncultured bacterium
AGACAAACACAACTTTAATGGTAAGGGAACATTTTCTTTTATATTATTTGAAAGCGGAAAAGAAGTTGAGAAAGGGTTTGTCAATGTATTGTAGTTAAAAATTTATAACAATATTTATTGATTAGATAAATATTAACTTTATAACTTGAGATTGTCTGTGATGAAAAAAGTAGCAAAAAAATATATTGAATACAAAACAATTGGGGGGAGGCCGTAAAGGCAATTTCTAAATTGGTAAAAATGTCTTTTAGGAAATACTTTTAAACAATTTTTACCCCAAATTCTTTTTGAAACTCTTGTAACAATATATTTTGTACTTCTGCAAAATCTATTGTTTTGCCAAGTTCTTTTTGCATGCTTGTTACTTGCTTATCTGCAATGCCGCAGGGCACTATCAAATCAAAATGAGCAAGGTTTGTATTTACATTCAAAGCAAAGCCATGCATAGTTATCCATCTGCTAGTGCGCACACCCATAGCACAAATTTTACGTGCTTTATGTGGAATATCTGCATCTAACCACACACCAGTAGAGCCTACCAACCTATCCGCCACTATACCATAATGCGCAATAGTTTTTATAATCACTTCTTCTAAAGTGCGCATATACCAAACTATATCTGGCTTTATTTTTTCTAGGTCTAAAACTGGGTAACCCACAATCTGGCCTGGGCCATGGTAAGTTATATCTCCGCCTCGATTTGTTTTGTAATATTCAATATTATTTGCTAATAATAATTCGGTGCTTGCTAATAAATTAGATGCTACACCACTTTTACCAAGTGTAAATACAGCAGGATGTTCTACAAATAAAAAATGACTATTTGTATCTGGCCCATTGTACACTTCGTTAGCTACTTCGGCAGTTCGTTGCGCCTGCTTTATAGCTAAATTAGCTTGCATCAATTCCTCCTGATAATCCCAAGTGGATTTATAATCTTTTTTGCCAAGATTCTGATAATGTACTATCATCTAAAATAAATTGTTGACTGGCTGATTTGATAAATTGCTAGCTGCATCAAGTAAAGTAATATAACGAGTGAACAATTCCTTATTACAGCATTCTACCAATCAAATCTTCTATCTTCAAACCTTCAGCTTCTGCTTTGTAGTTGCGCACCAATCTGTGGCGTAGTACACTTACTGCCACAGCTTTTACATTTTCAATATCTGGGCTGTATTTACCGTGTAGTAAGGCATGGCATTTTGCACCCATTATTAAGTTTTGACTAGCTCTTGGTCCTGCACCCCAAGCAATGTAGCTGCGTGCAATATCGCTGCCTTTATCGTTTGGTCTGGTTTTGTGTACAAGCCCTACAGCGTATTCCATCACATTATCTGGCACTGGCACACGGCGTACCAATTGTTGGAAATATAAAATCTCTTCGGCCCCCATTACTTTTGGTATGTGAGTTGTTTTAGCACTTGTTGTATTTTTTACTACTTGTAGCTCTTCTGCAAAGCTTGGGTAGTCTAACCAAATATTAAACATAAAACGATCTAATTGTGCTTCTGGCAAAGGGTATGTACCTTCTTGTTCAATTGGGTTTTGTGTAGCTAATACAAAAAATGGTGCAGGCAATTTATAATTTACACCACTAGTAGTTACAGTGCGCTCTTGCATTGCTTCAAGCAAAGCGGCTTGCGTTTTGGGTGGTGTTCTGTTTATTTCATCTGCCAATATAATATTAGAAAATATCGGTCCTTTTATGAATTTGAAATTGCGATGCTCATCCAAAATTTCTGCACCTGTTATATCACTAGGCATCAAATCTGGGGTAAACTGTATGCGCTTAAAACTAAGGTCTAAAGCTTCGCTGATGGTATTAACTAGTAATGTTTTTGCCAAACCTGGTACACCTACCAATAGGCTATGGCCATTACATAAAATAGAAATAATTAAGTTTTCTATTACATCTTGCTGCCCTACTATCACTTGGCCAACAGCAGTAGTTAATTCATTATATTTTTCTTGTAAGGCTATTGCGGCTTCTACATCGTTGTTGTATTGTGTCATTGCTTGTACAAACTGTTTTTAAATTACTCTTTATTTCTGGATTTCATCCATTTATCAATACTTGTGCAGTCTTGGTAAGATGGATCTATATAAATATAAAAATCACCAATTTTTGTATCTACCCAATTGTAAATAAATTTATTGCGCTTATCTTCTAAAGCCACTAATTGAATACGATTAAAATCTGTAGAAATATTTGCGATATGTGGTTCATTCATATTTTTTAAATATAAAAAACGACATTGCTATTTTTCATTAATGGTAGCAGAGGATGTTGGTTGGCCTTCTGCAGCATCAAATATTTTAACAGAAGAGTACTCTCCGGTTTTTAATTCGCCTACAGACAAAGCAAGGTCTGCGCCTAATTCTTCTATGGTAAGTAATGACGAACCAGTACTTGGATTTACAATCATACCGCCAGTATTTTTTGTATTTTCATCAGTACTAAATTTATTTACAGCTGTAATAAATGTCATTTTCCCGCTTACTACTAGAGTGCGAATACTATCCAGTTTTTGCTGACAATTAGCCACATCGCTTGCTGTAATGGTAGGTTTAATAAGTATATGGCGCATCTTAGCTTTTTCACCCATTCTTTGCATCATTTGTATGATGTGGTAGCCATATTTTGTTTTTACGGGGTCACTTATTTCACCATTTTGCAATCTAAATCCTGCAGCACTAAATTCTGGCACCATTTGGTCTCTTGTTACTATTCCTAAATTTCCGCCTAAGTCTTTAGATCCTGGATCTTGAGAGTAAATGCTGGCCATGGTTTCAAAATCAGACTTACCTTCCATGATATCTTTTTTTAATTCTAGCAATCGCTGCTTAGTATAATCATCTGCTTCTTGGCTCGCTGTGGGTGCTAATACTATTTGACCCAATTCTACCATACTTGGGTACATAGGTAGGCTGTCTTTTGGTATTTTGTCAAAAAAAGTTCTTACTTCTGCTGGGCTAATTTTTACATTTTGTTGTATTTGGCCTTGCATTCGTTGGCTTATCATCAGATCTTTAAAAAAACGGCGATAATCATCTTTTATTTGAAACTCTGTTTTACCAGTAATTCTCTCCATTTCTTCTGCACTGCCATATTGCTGCTCCATATAACGGATTCTGTTTTCTAAGTTTGCCTCTACTTCTTCGTCGCTTACCATTACGCTATCTCTTGCAGCTTGCTCGCATAATAAATATTTTGTAAGTATACCTTCTAGAATTGTGCAATTCATAGTGTCTGGCATATTTGCATCTTGTTGCAAATACTCTGCCATCACTTGATTTACCTCACTCTGCAATGCTACATGGTCGCCAACAACCACAATAATTTTATCAATGTTTTTTTTCTCAATTGTTTGCGCAAAAGCGCTGAATGAGCACAACATTACCAAAAAACCACTAAAATAAAATCGTTGCAACATGTATAAGATTTGAATTGAGCGGCAAATTAGTAAATAAAAGCTAGAATGCGATTTTACACCTCAAAGTATTAACAAACATTTAGAGGAGTGCCGGTTAGCAAAAGCAAAGTATTTAGCGGTATAATATGTAAAATAGTAGGTAGTTCAACTATATAATAAAAAAAAATACTATCTTTA
>CAIXQW010000013.1 GCA_903921675.1 uncultured bacterium
ATATTTAACAAAAAAACACGCTACTTGTAAGCGTGTTTTTTTGTTTTAGTAAATAAATTAAAATTATTTATTTACTTCTAAACTCTTCAAACACATGCTGTATAAATCCTTTAACTTGCAATGTATCTTTGTTTGATAAAGTGCCTATAGCAGAAGCCGGAGTTTGCATATTATCCATTCTGTAGCAAAGCAAATTACTATCGCACAATACACCTGCGCCATCGTAAAAGCAAAATGGTGCATAATGCTTACTAGCATCAAATAAATTTTTAGAATAGATATATTGTTTTGTTTTATTAGTTAGCCCTACAGAAGCAACCAAAGTTGGTGCAATATCTAACTGGCTGACAGTGTAATTAATTTTTTTACCACAATATGCTTTAGCAATTACATCTCCATAAAACACCAATGGTATTCTTTGCCTTCCAGGAGTAGTAAGGTCGTTGTGCTTGTGGCTATTATGGCTATGATCTGCAACAAACACAAACAAGGTGTTTTTATACCATGGTTGTTGCTTTGCCATTGCCATAAAATACCCCAAGGCACTATCGCTATATACAAGGCTATTTACATAGTCATTTTCTTGTGTAGTCAATTGTTTTTTAGTCATTGGTACATCATAAGGTGGATGGCTGCTTACTGTAAACCAATTATAAAAAAATGGGGGAGTGGCATTGTTTAATGCATTCATAAAATGCAATGCCATATCTGCATCACAAATGCCAAGTCGTTGTTCCATGTCGGTTTTGCTTTGCAAATCTTGTTGTTCTAATACAATATCATATTGCTTCTGAATCACATAGTTTTTGATATTACCATAATTCAATTGTCCTCCAAAATAAAATGCACTATTATAGCCTATAGTTTTTAAATCTTGATTGATACATGGCAATTTGATAGATTTGCTACTTTCATTAATAATACTTGTTTTGGCAGTAGCTGGATAACCGCTTAGGATGCCTGGTATTCCTTGGTCGCTTACATAGCCAGTGGCATAGCAATTGGTAAATGCCAAACCTGCATTGGCAAAGCTATCTAGGTGAATGGCAAAAGCATCTCCACCGCCATAACTACAGCAGTCTGCACTCCAACTTTCCAAAGCTATTAATACAATATTTGGTTTGGCTACAGTAAGCCATTTAGGCGTATTGGCAAAAGAATCTACAAATAATTGCGCACAATATTTATCGGCATCTGCATTATTCATACATGCATAAGGATTCCGTTTTTCCAATTCTACATAACTTTTAATACTAGCACCAAGGCTAAATAGTGGGTTAATTGCAATGTCATTATACTCTGTTACTTTGCTGTAGCAAGCATCACTAATTTGCACAGGAATAGGCTGTAAACCGCCACGCAAGCCTATGCCACCAATAGCCAAAACTGGTAGCAACATAATAAAATTCCAAAATTTATTTGGGTAAAATTCTTTAGTAATTTGCATACGCTTCCACACTTGCCAAAGTATAAAAGTTAGTAAGGCAGTGCCTCCAAAAAAGATAATTGTTTGCCCTATAGAAGCTGTGCTAAATACTTCTTTGGGGTTGGTAAAATGCAGCAATGCTTGCATATTTAGCTTTGTTTTCCACTCTTTGTACAAAAGGCTTTCGCCAAAAACCACCATGCTGTAAATAAGCAAAATGCTAAACACAAGCGTTTGTAATGTGTAATAAAAAAAGCGCCATTTGGTAGTTTGGTACAAAAAATAAACGATAGAAAAAAGCAACATACCATAGCAAGCCGAAGCAAAATCTACATACAAACTTTTATAGAGTGCAGGCAGTGCAGCAGTAAAATGCAGATGAGCAAAATACTGCGTTACCATTACCATTTGTACAAGCCTACCTATTGCAAAACAGATGATTAAAAAAGCCATTACTTTGGCTGCAAACACCAACAAATTTCCTTTACCCAATTGCATACCTCTGCAACATATTATTATTATTTTATTTAAT
>CAIXQW010000014.1 GCA_903921675.1 uncultured bacterium
CAAAAATAATATAATCAAGAATGCTGTGTTTATAGCTGATTGCTTGCTTTGCCTTTTAGCAATGTAAATTAATATCCCTGCTACTGAAAGCCATAACGCTAGCATCCAATACGTATTTTTAGCCATTGCATAAAACCAAGTTCTTAATTCAATGGGCAAAAATCCAACTAATAAAATATTTTTAAAAATATTAATACTAAACTGTTCTGTAATAAAAGGCAAATGATAACCTTGCAAATGCATTTGACCATAATGCGGCAAAAAGTTTCTAAAAATAAAATAATGCCATAAAAAATAAATAAGAACATAAAAAATCATTGGAATAAATATTTGAAAATAAAACTGCTTCCAACTTTGTTTAGAGATTTTCAATAGCTTCCACCACAGCATTATAGCAACCAAAATAAATGGAAAAAGGATACATATTTCTTGTGCAAAAAATCCAGACAAATAAAATAGGTTTAATAAAATAATTTTAAACACTGCAATAGAATAACCTTGAGACCATAAAGTAAAATAATGTAACACAACTAATAAAATAGAAAGTGCATATTGGTACTGCAAAGTGCCCATATATACTATATTTTCTATTTGCGTGCAACATACTATCCAATATATGCTTGCTAATATCGGTAAATATTTATTGCGAAAATTACCAAAAAAATGCATCCATTTTTTTAATAAAAAATAAAATAACGTTGTATTGCCTGCATGCCAAACACAGCCAACGATATAATAATAAATTTGATGAATGGAAAAAACCTTATACAAACTAATCATTAATACATTATGTGTATAATAGTTACTTGAGTATCCAAATGAATTTTGTATGCCTGCCCAGCCTATTTTTTTTACAGCTGCATAAAAATTTATTAAATCATCATACACACACATATTATGTGCAGGATAATAAATAGTAAACGTAAAAATGCTAAATGCAAGCCACATCCATAAAGGATGTTTATATTTAGTAAGCAACAATTTCATTATTTACGAATGCAAAATAATCTTTTTTTGTAACGAAACGAATAGTCTGCTGAAATTGACTACCAATCTTTGCCTAACTTTCTACCACCTTCTTTGCCTTTCAATTTTTTTTGCAACAATTTTTTTTCTTCTTCTTTTAACGCCTGTAAATATTGCTCAGCTTGTTGCTTGGTTAGGCTACTTGGCTTTGGTTTATTTTGCTGAGGTTGTTGTTGTTGGGTGCTATCTTTTTTTTGTTGTTGCAATTGTTTTTCTTGATCTTTTTTATCTTGGTCCTTTTTATCTTTTTGCTGTTGTTGTTGCTTTTTTTGTTGCTCTTGTTGCTTTTCCAATTTTCGCTTTGCCATACATAAATTATACTTTGCATTACTATTACTAGCATTATATTGCAAACTTTTGGTATAACTATCTACTGCTTCTTGCCATTGTTGCTTATTATAAAATGCATTACCTGAGTTATAAAATGCTGTTGCTTTTTCTGTATTATTATAGGTACTGTTATTTGTAATTTTTTCATACGCATTTTTTGCATCATCATACTTTTTTAATCGATATGCTGCATTTCCTTGCTTTAAGAAACTATTAGCATTTTGCCCAACAACAATATTGCCAATGAATACTAATAAAATAATTATTCCAAATCTCATGGACTGTTTTTATTTTTTTGAGGATGAAAAAATAATGCAATGCCTAAAAGAAATATTGCAGGTAGTAATAAGTATTGATAATAATGCTGATAAACAATATTTGTATCCTCTGCAGATCCCTCACTTGCAATGCTATTTAATTTATCTACCAACTCAGCCGCTGCAGCATCTGTATTCTGTAATTGGATGTAAGCACCATTTGCATCTTTGGCAATTTTTTCTAGCTCCTCTGCATTCAATTTACTAATAACAATATTGCCTTGTTCATCTACTTTTGGTTGATTAGTTGCTACATCAATAATTTTTGAACCATCATTACTACCAACTCCTACACTTACAATATTTACATTGTTTTTATTGCATATAGCAATAGCTTCTTCTATTCCTTCTTCATGATCTTCTCCATCTGTAATTAATATAATTACCTTACCTCCTTCGCGTTTTATATTAAAGCAGTCGTAAGCACGCAGGATAGCCTCTTTTAGATTTGTACCTTGTGTAGGTAGCATGCTAGTTTCTATACTTGCCAAATTCATTTTAATGGTTTCTATATCTACAGTAATTGGCACACTAATATAGGCATTGCCGGCAAACACTACTAAACCAAATTTATCTAAGGTATTACGATTAATAATATTTTGAATAAATTGCTTTGCCTTGCTTAATCTGCTTGGTGCCACATCCATGGCATTCATGCTATTACTTAGATCTAATGCAAATACAATTTCTTTGCTATTACTTTGTGTAGACTGCTGTATACCAGCGCTACTGGGGTCTGCTAGACATACTATTAATAAAGAAATGCCAAGCAAGAAAAATATTATTTGTACTTTTTTCCAAGAGGCGGAAACACTTTTTATTAAATTAGTAATCAGGTGATAATTGCCTAATTTTTTTATTTGCAAAAATTGCCACCTGCCCAAGACAATATATATAATGATGCAAATTGGGATGAGCACCAATAAATAAAATGCACTATTATGGCTAAAATGAAACACTTATCGCAAATGTAATGGGATGCCGTTTGAGAAAAAAATTTGCCTGTAAAATTTAACTTGAATTTTAATTATAGTATCATTTTTAAAACAAACCAAAGACATGGGCCTGCCAATAGCAGAGAATCAAACCTATCAAGTGCACCACCATGCCCTGGCATAATATTGCCACTATCTTTTACACCTGCTGTACGCTTCAGTTTGCTTTCTACCAAATCTCCAATAGTGCCAGCAATGCTTGCTACCAAACCAAATGCTATCCACTCACCAATAGGATATTGTTTGAAAAAAATACCACAAACTATTGCTACTAATACTGCAAGCAAGGAGCCTCCAATAGTGCCCTCCCAAGTTTTTTTAGGAGAAATAATTGGCGCCATTTTGGTTTTTCCAATAAACGAGCCTACAATATATTGCATGGTATCATTTATCCAAATTAATACAATTAGCATTAAAGGATAATGAGCATCTGTATGATAGCATTGTGCTAATAATGCAAAGGATAAACTGATATATACATAACCTAGAAATAATTGGACACTAAATTTATTAAAGTTAAGCATGGCCATCCATAAAACAGAAAGCAATATAGCTGCACCTGCGTATATATTTACATTGGCATTTATCTGTGCTATAAACGTAGCGCCGTTGCTATGTGCAATAGCCATATACATGACACTTACAGCCAATCCATATAGTAATTGTATCGTTTCATTTTCGTGCTGATGTTTTATTTTACAGAGCAACCGATAAAATTCTTTGCCTGCAATAAAGGCAATTGCTGCAAATATGCAAAAAAATAAAGTAGCACCACCAAGCAGCGCCGCCAACATGATAGCGCCAAATACTACAGCACTAAGTGCCCTTACCTTAAAAGTTTTAATATCAAATGCCATAATTAAATGTTGGTTTGGATGTTGGTTTGATTTTCAGTTTTTTCTGGTTGCGTTAATGATTCTGTGGTATAAATTATATATTCTTGTTTAGATTTATAAATCACCAAAATTATACCTAAGCATATTACACCACTTATTAAACCATAAATAAGCGGAACATGCATATCCTCTGAATACTTTGGATTAATATTCTTGTGCGATGCAAAATAAGCTACCACTACCTGCAAGGCATTATTTACAAAATGCGCTGTAATGCTTGTGTAAATACTATTACTATAATAATATAATAATCCTAATACTGTACCTAAAAATATACGAGGTAAAAGAGTTTGCATTTGCTCATGTATTAATCCAAAAATAATTGCAGTAATTAATATAGCTACCAATGCATTTTTTTTACCCAGTTGCTGAATCAATATATTTTGCATGCAACCTCTAAATAATAATTCTTCGCATATAGCAGGTAGGAGTCCTACTATAAAAATCATCAACATCAAACTACCTACATTATTCATTTTTAATAATACCTTGGTAAGTATAGCAGCCTTATTTTCCATTTCCACCCAACTATGTGGCATGGGTATCATTTTATTCCATTGTGCCAACAAGCCTACAAAATATAATCCTGTTATAATTGCAAAAATACCAAGTAGAAGATGAGAATTATTTTTTATTGGTCTTAAACCAATGTATTGTACACTATTTTTATAGGCAAAAAATGCAAATAAAATAGCAGGTAAACCAAAATATAATATTGTTTGAAAAGGCAATATTGTTTTAAAAATATTTATAGCAGTTACATTGTTTTCATCGATATTTTTCAAAATATCAAATGATGCTTGATGCGTAAATAAATAAATAACTATTATAGAAACGAAGGAAATAAGCAATAAACCTAGCACTTGCCAAAAGCCAATAAAGCAAAGTAGCTGAACCCCAAATCGTTGATTGGATAAATTTCGCACCATAGATTGCAAAAGTAATTAGAAACTAGCAAAAGCGTATCCAAAATTATTTTGGTATTTGAGCTTGTATGTTTTTGCGTTTAACCAACTTGTTGCATATTTACACCAATTAGCTACACTTATTAGCAAAATAGAATGATTGCAACTTTAAAAAGTAGACTAAAAGCATATTGGAGCTTACTTGCGTATAGCATTTGCTCCAAATCACTTAATTTTCTTCCTACTATTGACTTTACTCTTTTATTTGCATTGATTATAAAAATGGTGCTATTTATTAGTTTGAAAGTTCATGCAACAAAATTATAAAAATATTACCAACTTATATTTATATTAGAATAAATATAGGTCTGACACACTTCGTTTGTCTGACTAGCTAGACACAATCCCTTTCAATTCATTTAACTTCATCAATGCCTCAACCGGTGTTAGCATATTTATTTCTACACCTTCCAAAATGTGTTTAATTTGCTTCAGGTCATCTGCTAATCCATCAAAAATATTTAATTGAAAATGTGCTGTATCTATTTTTTGCATTTTACCTTTTAGTTTTTCGTCTACATTTTTTTCTTCTAGCATTGCCAATATTTCATTGGCTCTATCTACCAAACTATTAGGCATGCCTGCCATTTTAGCCACATGAATACCAAAGCTATGTTTGCTTCCGCCTTTAGCAAGTTTGCGCAAGAAAAATACTTTGTTGCCAACTTCTTTATGTGTAATGTGATAGTTTTTTATTCTATCCATTTTATTTTCTAACTCATTCAGTTCGTGGTAATGCGTAGCAAATAATGTTTTGGGCATGCCTATATGCTGGTGCAAATATTCTGCAATACTCCATGCAATACTTATTCCATCAAAAGTGCTAGTACCTCTACCTATTTCATCTAAAATTATTAAACTTCTTTCACTAATATTATTAATGATGCTTGCTGTTTCATTCATCTCTACCATGAAAGTACTTTCGCCACCACTAAGGTTATCGCTAGCACCTACGCGAGTAAATATTTTATCTGTCAAGCCAATTTCTGCATGCGATGCTGGTACAAAACTTCCAATATGCGCCATTAACACTATCAGTGCTGTTTGCCTAAGTAATGCACTTTTACCACTCATATTTGGACCAGTAATAATGATAATTTGTTGTTGCTCTTTATCTAGCATTACATCATTGGCAATGTACTCCTCGCCAACAGGCAGGTTTTGTTCTATTACAGGATGTCTACCTTCTTTGATTTGCAATACAGATGAGTCTGTAACAATTGGTCTTGTATATTTATTTTTAAGGGCAATAGTTGCAAAGCACAAGAGCACATCCATTTGTCCTAACAGATTTCCATTTAGCTGCATTGGTGCGATATACTCCTGCAATTGCATCAGTAGCTCGTCAAATATTTTTATTTCTAAGCTTATTATTTTTTCTTCTGCTCCAAGAATTTTTTCTTCATACACTTTTAGTTCTGGAGTAATATATCTTTCAGCAGTGGTTAGAGTTTGTTTACGAATCCAATCTTCTGGCACTTTGTTTTTGTGTGTATGTGTTACTTCTAAATAATAACCATATACATTATTAAAACTCAATTTCAAACTTGGTATTCCTGTTCTTTCTGCCTCGCGCAGTTGAATATCTAATAAAAAGTTTTTACCTCCTTTGCTAATAGTACGCAGTTCATCCAACTCAGCATTAATACCCATTTTTACCAAATTGCCTTTATTAGCCAATGCCGGAGCATCTTCCATGATAGTATGCTGAATAGTATTACAGATAGATAAACATGGGTTCAATTGTTCGACAATTCTTTGTAATAAAATATTATCCGCAGTGCTAGCTAATGTTTTTATTTTATCTACTTCTATTAATCCTTTAGCTAGTTGCAATACCTCTCTTGGAGAAATTTTCTTTAAAGGAATTTTGCTTACCAATCTTTCAATATCACCAGTAGCTTTTATAAAAGATTCTAGCTGCTTAGCCATTTCTTTTTCATTGATAAAAAAAGCTGTAGCATCTAATCTTTCTGTAATTTTATTTTTATCTAACAACGGAAAAATTATCCAACGCTTTAGCAATCTGCTACCCATTGGGCTAACTGTAGTATCTAACACACTAGCCAATGAATTACCATTTTCTACATTACTATCCATCAGTTCCAAATTACGAATAGTAAATCTATCCATCCACAAAAATTCATCACGAGTAATTCTTTGAATGGCACTTAAATGCTGAAGATTAGGTTTTTCAGTTTCTTTTAAATAATGAATAGCTGCTCCAGCAGCAATGATTGCACTTGGCAAATCTACAATGCCAAATCCTTTCAGACTTATTACCTGAAACTGATTGGTAAGAATGTCTTCTGCATAAGATTTTGTAAATACCCATTCATCTAACAAATAGGTAAAATATTTTTCTACAAAATGTTCATTAAAAAAAGCAGCTTTATTTTTTTGAAAAACTACTTCACTTGGCCTAAAGCTTTGCAACAATTTATCGATATATTCAATATTACCTTCCGCCACAAAAAACTCTCCTGTACTGATATCAATAAAAGCAGCACCGCTTTCTTCAGCATTAATGTATAATGCTGCAAGAAAATTATTTGTTTTATTTTCTAACAGCTTATCGTTGGTAGCTGTGCCTGGAGTAACCAATTCTGTAACCCCACGCTTTACAATGCCTTTTACCGTTTTTGGATCTTCTAATTGATCACAAATGGCTACTCTGTAACCAGCTTTTACTAATTTATGTAAATAAGTATCTAGGCTATGATACGGAAACCCAGCTAATTCTATTTCACTTGGACTACCAGCGCCACGCTTTGTAAGTGTGATGCCTAAAATCTTACTCGCCACTACAGCATCATTTCCAAATGTTTCATAAAAATCGCCAACACGAAACAACAAGATAGCATCTGGATATTTAGCCTTGATGCTTCTGTGTTGTAGCATTAATGGGGTATCTGCACTGCCTTTTGCCATGCGCGAAATTACTAATTAGCAAGTTGCAAAAGTCTATTTCTAATAAATACTTATCAATGCAAAATTCACAATTTGGCAAATATTAATTAATCAAATTTAAATTACCAATTGCCTTTCTTCTACAATTTTTCTGATATTTAATAAACCATAGCGCATTCTGCCTAGGCAAGTATTTAAAGTAGTGTTACTCTCTTCAGCTATTTCTTTAAAACTCATATTGCCAAATAGTCGCATTACTATCACATCTCTTTGGTCTTGCGGAATGAGCTCTAATAATTTTCTAACTCTGCTACCACTTTGCTTGCTCATCATTCTATCTTGTATATTATCATCTTGCAAATCCAAATAGTCAAAAATATCTCTGCCATCAGACAGTACAATTTTTGCTTTACCCTCGCCTTTTCTAAAATAATCCATGCATAGGTTTCTAGCTATGCGGCTTATCCAAGCACAAAACTTCCCATCATTAGAAAAATGGCCTTGTCTAATCTTGTCAATTGCCTTAATATATGCATCCTGCAAAATATCTTCAGCTAAATATTTATCTTTTACCAACACATAAATGGTGGTATAAAGTTTACCTTTAGTTCGGCACACTAATTCGCTGATTGCTTGCTCTGTGCCATTGGCAAAGGCTTGCACCAATTCCTGTTCTGTAAGTTGTTTGAAACTTTGCATATTTTCTACATTTAGTGTATAGTTGCATCATCGTGCTTTATCGCTAATTTTGGTAATGTAGAATTTTCTGTATATGCTATTGTTGTTTTTAAGTATTTTATTGATGCACCTTGCTTCTAATTGTATAGACGAAACATGTTGCTAGTATGTTAGTGCAAATATTGTTTAATTATTTTAATAAAACATCATTTGAAATGCTGTAAACGTAAATTTTACCATTTTATTACAATTCTTTTCAGATATTTTTTAAAATAAAGTAAAATAGTGCATTTCGCATCCAAATTCTATCCATTTATGCATTACATTAAATAGAAAATTTATACCCAATACAATATTCAGTATTGTTTCTTGTAAAAAAAAATCGAATTTGCATGTCTATATATGAATAAAAATATCATTATCAAAGGCGCAAGAGTACACAATCTTAAAAATATAGACGTAACTATTCCACATAATAAAATGGTAGTGGTTACGGGTGTAAGTGGTAGTGGAAAGAGTAGTTTAACGATGGATACGCTTTTTGCAGAAGGCCAAAGACGATATGTAGAAAGCCTTAGTAGCTATGCAAGGCAGTTTATGAAAAGCATGGATAAACCAGATGTAGATGTGATAGAAGGTATGTGCCCTGCTATAGCTATAGAGCAAAAGGTAACAAGCAAAACACCTAGAAGTACTGTTGGAAGCATGACAGAAATAAATGACTACCTGCGACTGCTTTTTGCTAAAGTAGGTAGAACATTTAGCCCAATCAGTGGCCAGGAAGTAAAAAAAGATGAAGTACAAGATGTAGTGCAGTTTATTTGCAAACAAAAAACTGGAAGCAAAATATTAATACTTATTCCATTATCTATCAAAGGCAATACTACTGATTTGCTAGAAAACCTAATGCATAATGGCTTTGCTAGATTGTATGAAAAAGAGCAACAAAAAGTAATACGTATCGAGGATGCATTAGCAGATGAAAAATTAATAAATAAAGTAAAAAACCTATATGTATTGGTAGATAGATTAGTACAAAAAGATTTTGATGAAGATGAACTACACCGCATTAATGATAGTGTTCAAACAGCTTTTGAAGAAACCAATGGCGATGTATTTATAGAAATAGATGGAGATACCATTACCCATTTCTGCAATAGATTTGAATTAGATGGCATTACTTTTGACGAGCCCAATCCTAACCTATTTAGCAGTAATAATCCTTATGGCGCATGTGCGAAGTGCGAAGGTTTTGGTTCTGTATTAGGCATTGACGAAACACTAGTTATTCCTGATAGAAGTTTAAGCATATATGATGGTGCAATAGCTTGCTGGCGTGGAGAAAGAATGCAAGAATATTTACAGGCATTTATAAAAGCAAGCACAAAAAATAATTTCCCCATTCATAAACCAATTAAAGAATTAAGTAAAGAGCAATACAATTTATTATGGAATGGAAATGAAAATGCAGTTGGCATTTGGAGTTTCTTTAAAATGGTAGAAGAAAATTTGTACAAAGTACAATACAGAGTTTTGCAAAGCCGCTACAGAGGCAGAGCTAAATGCCCTGAATGTGGTGGCACTAGGCTATGCAAAGAAGCTAGTTATGTAAAAATAGATAATACAACAATTGGCAACATTAATTGCCTACCCGCAAAAGATGTAAAAAATTGGTTGCAAAAAATAGTATTGAATGAACAGGATGAGCAAATTGCAAAACGTATTTTAATAGAATTGCATAGTAGACTAGATGTATTGATAGATGTTGGTTTGGGCTACTTAACGATGGACAGAACTGCCAATACATTAAGTGGTGGAGAAAGCCAACGCATTAAGCTTACTAGAATAATTGGTAGCAATCTTACAGATAGTATGTATATACTAGATGAGCCTAGCATTGGCCTACATGCGAGAGATACTAATAATTTAATTAGAGTATTAAAAACCCTTCAACAATTAGGTAATACTGTAATAATTGTAGAACATGATGAACAAATCATGCGCGATGCAGATTATATAATTGATATGGGACCATTGGCTAGCATACATGGCGGAGAGGTAATAGCTGAAGGGAATTATGCTGCATTAATTCAAAATAAAAATAGCCTAACTGGTAGATATTTAAAAGGTGAATTAAGTGTATTAATTAATGAATCTGTTAGAAAAATAGTAAACAAAATAACATTTACAGCTTGCAGCCAACACAACTTAAAAAACTTTGATGTTAGCATTCCACTAAACTGCCTAAGTGTAATCACTGGTGTAAGTGGCAGCGGAAAAACTACATTAGTAAAACATATTATTTACCCTGCATTAAAAAACGCATTAGGAGACTATACCATTAAACCCGGTGAATTTGAAAAATTGAGTGGAGATGTATCTAGAATTACAAGCGTAGAAATGGTAGATCAAAACCCAATTGGAAAATCATCGCGTAGTAATCCGGCTACCTATATTGGAGTTTATGACGTAATTAGAGAATTATTTGCTAATCAGCATGTATCTAAAACAAGAGGATATAAGGCTGGTAATTTTAGTTTTAATGTAGATGGTGGTAGATGCGATACTTGTAAAGGCGAAGGAGAAACAATTGTAGAAATGCAATTTTTAGCAGATGTACATATATTATGCGAAAGCTGTAAAGGCAAACGCTTTAAAGAAGATTTATTAGAAGTTACTTTTCGCGAAAAAAACATTAGCGATGTACTGCACATGAGTGTAGATGAAGCTATAGAATTATTTGCAGATGAAAAAAAAATAGTAGAAAAATTGAGAGCGCTAAGCAATGTGGGCCTTGGCTATATTAGCCTTGGGCAAAGCAGCGATACCTTAAGTGGTGGCGAAGCACAGCGAGTGAAGTTGGCTAGCTTTTTAGACAAAAGCTACCAGAAAGAAAAAATATTATTCATTTTTGATGAACCAACTACTGGTTTGCATTTTCATGATATCAATAAACTACTAAAAAGTTTCAATGCCTTAATAGAAAATGGACATAGCATAATGGTAATAGAACATAATATGGATGTCATAAAAAATGCGGATTGGATAGTAGACCTTGGCCCTGAAGCCGGGGAAGATGGAGGGCATCTAGTATATAGCGGCGCATTAGATGGGTTGAAAAAAATAAAAGCAAGTATTACTGGTCAATGGCTGGATTAACTTCAAATAAAATAAAAAACATGCAAATATTAAATTTAGAATTGCGCTCTGATACATTTACAAAACCTACTAAAGCAATGCTTGAGGCCATGTTCAATGCAAATGTTGGTGATGATGTATTTGAAGAAGACGCCTCCACTAAAGATCTAGAACAGCAAGCTGCTGCAATGTTTGGTTACGAAGCAGGATTGTTTTGTATGAGTGGTACAATGGCAAATCAAATTGCAATTAAAATACATACACATCCAGGTGATGAAGTAATATGCGATGCATTATCGCATATATATTTATACGAAGGAGGAGGCATTGCTACAAATTCTTTGGTAAGTGTACAATTGATAAATGGAGATAGAGGAAGAATCAGTGCAGAACAAGTAGCAGAAAATATTAAAGTAGATAATGTACATTATCCGATTACGCGATTAGTAAGTTTGGAAAATACTGTAAATAAAGGCGGTGGATGTATTTATGATATGCAAGAAATTCAAAAAATAAAAAATGTTTGTACTACAAATAATTTAAAACTGCATTTGGATGGTGCAAGAATTTTTAATGCATTAGTAGCTACCAAGGAGCAGCCAAGGAAATATGGAGAATTATTTGATACCATTTCTGTATGCTTATCTAAAGGATTAGGCACACCTATGGGCTCTGTACTTTTAGGCACTAAAGAATTTATTCATGCAGCACGCAGAGTGCGTAAGCGCCTTGGTGGTGGCTGGCGACAAAGTGGCTACTTAGCGGCTGCAGGAATTTATGCTTTAAACAATCATATAAATAGATTAGCGGAAGACCATACTAGAGCAAAGGAATTAGCTACTATTTTTTCGGCATTGCCAGAAGTAAAGCATATTTTACCTGTAGACACCAATATAGTAATTTTCGAATTGGAGGAAAGACTATTATCTCAGGATTTTGTAAATAGTTTGATGGAAAAAGGCATCAAAACTTCTCCATTTGGTAAACATCAAGTGCGCTTAGTTACACATTTAGACTTTGGAGATGCAGAATTAGAGGCAGTAAGACAAATTTTAAAATAAAAACTACAAAATAAAAGCTACTTTACTTGGTAGATTAATATTTTTTGCTAATTTTGCAATCCAATCGAAAGAAAGGGAGTTTAGCTCAGTTGGTTCAGAGCATCTGCCTTACAAGCAGAGGGTCGGCGGTTCGAATCCGTCAACTCCCACTAATAACAGCAAAGGTTTCAAGTAATTGAAGCCTTTTTTGTTTTAAGGACTATAGAACATTTATAG
>CAIXQW010000015.1 GCA_903921675.1 uncultured bacterium
TCTATTACAGAATTGCTATTCGTATTTTCTTGTATTTCTTGAGGGTTAATAATTGGCGCTTGTTCTTTATCGCTTTCTGTTGCAGTGGGTTTACCAAAAAGATTTTTTATAAATTTAAACATTATATATTGCTTGCTTTTTTATGAAATTATTTTCTCCCAGTCTTTTTTGCTTATTCTAAATACATCTACTGGGAAATCTTTGTACTTAGTAGTTTTTTCAAGCGACATGCCATTGCGTATTGCTACCTTTTTGGACGCAATATTATCTACATGAATGATAGAAATAATAGAGTCTGCAAAGTTGTTTTGAAAAGCGTAGTTTCTAATCGTTTGGGTAGCTTCTGTAGCGTACCCTTTATGCCAATATTCTGGTAATAATTGATAGCCAATTTCTAATTCTGTCTTGCCATCTACTTCTTGCACTAGCAAGCCACTAGCACCTACTACTTGATTTGTATTTTTATCAATTAGCATATTGATGCCTCCTAAATTATTTTCGTATCGCGCCACTGTTCTATCGCGCCATTGTTGGTAATTTTCTTCTGGCGTTTTTAAAGGATCTAGGCCAATAAAAAGTAATATTTCTGTGGCTTGCATAAATGGCATCCACGCAGCTTTATCTGCATCATCAAACATTCTATAGTTTAGCCTTTCAGACGCTTGGTTCTGTAAAATATATTGTTTCATGTATAATATTAATTTTATTAAAATTATTATTTAGAAGGATCTGGAGCAGTTAATTCCATCAACACGCCGCCTGCATCTTTTGGATGAACAAAGCATACCAATTTATCATCGGCACCTGGCTTTGGATGTTCATTTAATAAAGTAAATCCTTCTGCTTTTAGTCTAGCCATTTCTGCTGCAATATCTATTACAGCATAGGCTATATGGTGAATCCCTTCGCCTTTTTTTTGGACATACTTGGCAATTAAGCCATCTTCTGTAGTGCTTTGTAGCAATTCTATTTTATTAGTACCTACTGCAAAAAAAGCAGTTTTTACATTTTCGGAGGCAACTTCTTCTGTTTTGTAGCAAGGTGTGTTTAGTAATTTTTCGTATAGCGGAATGGCAATTGCTAAATCTTTTACAGCAATGCCAATATGTTCGATATGTGTAAGCATGGGGGTAAAGTTAATTGTAAATATTATATTTTTTGGAAATAGCTGTTCAAAAGCTAAAATGCTTGTCTGCAAAAGGGATTGCAGTGGAAAGCACACAGCACCAATTTTTCATTGGTGCGAGTACTTGGAACGAAAAGCCCGGTTCATTTGCCCAAATTTTTATACAAAACACACTTGTTTTTGCTTTTGGTATGTAAATTTTTAAACAGCGTGTTATTGCTATAACTAATAGATAATCAAATTAGAAAAGAACAAGAAACATTGTATCTTTGTAGCAATGGAATTACCAATATATTTAGATAATAATGCCACAACCCCAATGGATCCGAGGGTTTTGGAAGCGATGATACCTTATTTTACACAAAAGTTTGGCAATGCTGCTTCGCGCAATCATAGCTTTGGTTGGGTGGCCGAAGAAGCAGTAGACTATAGCCGCGAGCAAGTGGCAAAATTGATAGGTGCAGACCCGAAGGAAATAATTTTTACAAGTGGTGCAACAGAAGGCGACAACCTGGGCATAAAAGGTGTGTATGAAATGTATGCTAGCAAAGGGAATCATATTATTACTTGCACTATTGAACATAAGGCAGTAATAGATACATGTAAGCACATTGAAAAAATGGGTGGTGAGGTAACTTACTTAGAGCCAGGACCAGATGGTATGATAGATTTAGCAGAATTAGAAGCTGCTATTAAACCTACAACGATATTAATAAGTATTATGTATGCTAACAATGAAATTGGTACAGTAAATCCAATGGCAGAAATTAGCAAAATAGCGCGTAAGCATGGTGTGCTTGTAATGAGTGATGCCACACAAGCTGTTGGAAAAATTCCGGTAGATGTAAATAAAGATGGTATAGATATTATGGCATTTACGGGTCATAAAATGTATGGACCAAAAGGTGTAGGTGCCTTATATGTGCGTCGTAAAAATCCGCGTGTAAAAGTAACTGCACAAATGGATGGCGGTGGCCACGAAAGAGGCATGCGCAGTGGTACATTAAATGTTCCAGGCATTGTAGGTTTTGGAAAAGCTTGCGAAATATGTATGCAGGATATGGAAAAAGATATGGTCCATACCCGTGCTTTGCGTGACAGATTGGAAGCAGGCTTGTTGCAAATAGAAGAAAGTTATTTAAATGGTCATAAAGAAAATCGTTTACCACATGTAGCTAATATTAGCTTTAAACATGTAGAAGGAGAAGGCTTATTGATGGGGATAAATAAAGATATTGCATTGAGTAGCGGTAGTGCATGTACAAGTGCATCTTTAGAGCCAAGTTATGTATTAAAAGGATTGGGTTTAGGCGATGACCTGGCACACAGCAGTTTGCGTTTTGGCTTAAGCAGATTTACAACAGCAGAACAAGTAGATCATGCAGTAAAATTAGTAACACATACCGTAAACAGATTACGCGAAATGAGTCCGCTTTGGGAAATGTTTAAAGAAGGAATAGATTTAGACAAAATAGAATGGGCACACCATTAGAATTTGGTAATTGGTTGATTTGGTAATTTGATAATTGAATGTAATCAAAAAATATAATTCACCAATTAATAAAACATAAATAAAATAATAGCAATAAAATAATTTACTAATCATCAAATTAAAAAATCATTAAATTAAAATGGCATATTCAGAAAAATTATTAGATCATTACAATAATCCTTTAAACGTAGGAACATTAGATAAGGCATCAAAATCGGTAGGAACTGGTTTGGTAGGAGCACCAGAATGCGGCGATGTAATGCGCTTGCAAATAGAAGTAGATGAAACAACTGGCATTATAAAAGATGCGAAGTTTAAAACATTTGGATGTGGTAGCGCTATTGCAAGTAGCAGTGTAGCTACAGAATGGCTAAAAGGTAAAAGCATAGACCAAGCGATGGCTATTGATAATATGGCTATTGTAGAAGAGTTGGCTTTACCTCCTGTAAAAATACATTGCAGCGTATTGGCTGAAGATGCAATTAAAAGTGCCATCAACGATTATCGTGTAAAAAATGGTATGCCTGCTTTGGAACTAGAAGAAAAAATAGTGCATTAGTATTTAGCAATTAAAAGATTAAAATGCTTCGCTAGAAATAGTGGAGCATTTTTGTTAATCTAATAATTAAGCAGGAAGCACTTTACACCCCTATTGAAACATCGGAGGGAACGACGGTGTTGGAAGGATTAATATCTCGTATCATCGGCTCGATTTCTGTTTTATTTTTATCTCACCTATAATTGTGGGGACTACTTATAGGTGTATGCACCATGCCAGAAGATGCAGCCATAATTTCCTGAAATTTTACCACTCTATAACTATTTGTCAGACAAAATGTGTTGTAACTTTGCAATATTCATAATGGTTTGATTTTTGACTATTATCAAATTATATTTTACTATAAAAATATTTTATCATGACAGCAACAGCACAAGAAAATGCAATTTATATTACAGATAAAGCCAAAGCTAAAGTAGAAGCTTTAATGGCAGAATCTGGTGTAAGTACCGCAGATCATTTTGTAAGGGTGGGGGTAGCTGGTGGTGGTTGCAGTGGCTTAAGTTATAAATTGGATTTCGATAGCGAATTACAACCAATGGATCAAGAGTTTAATGACAAAGGTATTCGTATAGTTTGCGATTTGAAAAGCTTTTTATATTTAGTAAATACCGAGTTGGATTTTAGTGATGGATTGAATGGGAAGGGTTTTCATTTTATTAATCCTAATGCTAGCCGCACTTGTGGCTGTGGTGAAAGTTTTGCGGTGTAGTATATGAGTAAATATTTTAAGGCTTCTTTAGATACGGTTAGCAAAATAATTACTGGATTGGTAAGTCCTATTTTTACCTTATTTCCTATCATATTATTTTTTGCATTGCGCAATGAGGCAGATAAAAGTTATTTGCCATATTTTGTATTATTGTGTTTGATGTTATGGGTTGCTTTTGCATATTGTATTTTATTTTGGGTAAAAGGTTATAGCTTAGCAGAAGGGCAATTAGTTATTCAGCGACAATGGAAAAACAAAACATATGCTTTATCAGAAATTAAATCTGCAAATTACATTACCAAAAAAGATATGGGTTTCGTGATTCGTGTAATGGGGAATGGTGGCATATTTGGTTATACTGGGTATTTTACTAGCAAGCAGCATGGCAGAATGCAATGGTTTGTAACCAATCAAGAAAAATTATTTGTAGTAGAACTAACCAATGGAAAATTTATATGTATTAGCCCAGATGATACAGATGGATTTTTGAAAGCATTAAGTAAAATGCTGAAGTAGTTTTACTTCTTAATCCCGAGGATTCATCGGGATTAAGAAATCTAATCCTCCTTGGTCGGATTGATTTTCTTAATCACAATTTCTCTTTCGCCTAAATCATTCATGGCATTGATAAAACTAATTTTTAAATAGTTTACAATATCTTCTGTAAGCAATACTTTTTCTTCTATTTTATTTTCTTTTAATAATTGCTCTCGCTTAGTACCTTTTAATAATGGATACTTTGGTGTATGCCAATGCTTGCCATCCCAAAAACAAATATTGCTGTATGTGCTATCTGTAAGCAGATTGTGTTTCACAATAATTACTTCATCGCCATCATTCACCATTTGGCGATGTGCATCTAAATCTTCTCGATTGGTATATTTGTGATTATAATTAATGTTATCGTCTTTCACATAATAAAAACCTTTTGGGTAATTGCGATGATAAAAGCTAAACTCTATTTCTGTAATAGATGCAGCATAATACACTTTACATTTTACTAATCCTTTTTTATATTGTATTGGTATGTTTATTGCTAAGGTTTCAATTAAGTTCGTATTTGGGTAATACATTTTAATAGCACGGTTCATTCTGCTAATGTGCAACTCAAGATTGTAAATTATACCATCTACTATTTTTATTGATTCAAAAAATGTTTGCATAGTTAAGTAGGTATATAAATTTTTTGGATTAACTCTTGATACTCTAAAATAGGATTGCTATTGCAAGTAATACCTCCACCACTTTTGTAGATCAATCCATTGTTAGTGTTTTCTATTAATCGAATTAGTACACAGGTGTCTATATTTTCACCGTCAAAGTAGCCTGCAATGCCTGTATAATAGCCTCTGTAGTGAGTTTCAGCCGCGTTGATTATTTCTATTGTTTTTTTCTTTGGTGCGCCACTTATGCTTCCTGCAGGTAATAATTTTTCTAACAGGCTACCAATATTATTTTGCCAATTTTCTGGCATTTCTCCTTTAATGCTACTACTAATTTGCAAAAGGGTTTTGTGTTGCGTTTCTATTTTATCTGTATATCTAAATTTTTCTACCACTACATTTTCTGCAATGCTACTTAAATCATTACGCAATAAATCTACAATAGTATAATGTTCTGCAGTTTCTTTTGGGTCTTGTAAAATTGTCTTTTCTGCATCTGTAATACTTGCATCTATTGTGCCTTTCATAGGATAGGTGCTAATACAATTATTATTGATTTGTATAAAAGATTCAGGGCTAAAACAAGTCCATTGGTTCTTAAAATAAATTTTATATTTTGCTTTAGCGGTAGTAAAAATTGTTTGTAAATCTGCATTTGTTGCTATAGGTGTGCTTGCAGTAAGATTGCACAAAAAACTATTGCCATATTCAATCTCTTGCATCACTGTATTAAATGATTTTTGAAAATCGTTATAGGCAATAGGCGAAATTGCTAAGTTGATTTGTTGGGTTGTATTTTCTAAAGAATGATTTTTTTTATTAGGAAAAGAAAATAAAATTTGATGATTAAAAGCTTCTTCTGCGCTGCCTATCCAATAGTTAGTAGTATCAAAACTAATTGTAAAAAAAAACGCTTCTCGTTTCTTTCCCAATTCATTCATCTTTTGTACAAAGTCCTTCATTATATTTGTGCAAAAATAAAGTATTGCGCGTATTACTGATAGATAATTATGATTCTTTTACTTTCAATATTGTTTCTTTATTGAAGCAATGTGGTGTAGATGAAATATGTATAATGCAAAATGATACCATAGATTTTGTAATGGCAGATACTTTTCAATATATTATTATTTCTCCAGGCCCAAAAACTCCACAAGAGTCTGGAGAGATAGTTCCATTTATTCAACACTTTGCCACTACCAAAAATATTTTAGGTATATGCTTGGGGCATCAAGCGATTGGTGTAGCATTTGGTGCAAAGTTGATACAGCTGCAACATCCGCAACATGGCGCACAACAACAATTACAAGTTGTAGAAAATCAAAAAATATTTGAACATATTGCCGCACATACTACTATAGGATTATATCATTCTTGGGCAATAGATGCAAGTAGTTTGCCAGCATGTTTTAGCATTACATCTAATAATGCAAATGGTGTAATTATGAGTATCGCCCATCAATCCTTTCATCTAATTGGCTTGCAATTCCATCCAGAAAGTTATATTACAACACAAGGTTTGCAGATGATGAAAAATTGGTTGGGCATAATAGATAAATAATTATTTCTACTTTCTAAAAAAAACTTATTTTTACCAATATTAAAAATATAATAAATGCAACAAAATGAATGGCTACTTTGGGAAGTGTTTGTACGCAGCAAGGCTGGTTTAGATCATAAACATGTAGGCAGTATACATGCATCAGATGCTGCTATGGCTATAGAAAATGCTCGTGATGTATACACACGTAGGCAAGAAGGTGTAAGTATTTGGGTGGTAGAAAGCAATCAAATTCATGCTAGCAATCCTGCAGATGCAGAAAGTTTTTACGAGCCAATGAATGATAAAGTATATCGCCATCCTACCTTTTACGATTTGCCAGATGAATTAAAGCACATGTAAATGATTAAGAAGTATTTATTATAGATTATTAAGTACTTGATTATTTTACAATTTAAATTTTATAAAATGTCTTTAGAAAAATACGTATTGCATCTTGCAGATAATGCATTGATATATAGCCAACGCTTATGCGAGTGGTGTGGGCATGCGCCAGAATTAGAAGTAGATATTGCAATTAGTAATATTGCATTAGACCATATTGGTGCTAGTAGAAGTTTTTACCAATATGCTGCTACATTAATTGGCAATGGAGCTACAGAAGATTCTTTGGCTTTTTTGCGAAAAGAAAGAGAGTTTGCTAATATATTGTTGGTAGAACAAACTAATGGAAATTTTGCCAAAACAATGGCTAGAGCTTTATGCTATGATACCTTTATGCAACTGCTATATACTGCAATGAAAAATAGCAAAGATGAAATGCTTGCTGCTATTGCCGAAAAAAGTTTAAAGGAAGTAAATTATCATTATAGATTTAGTAGCGAATGGGTGATTCGCCTTGGCGACGGCACACCAGAAAGTAAACAAAAAATGCAAACTGCTATTGATGAAATTTGGAATTATACTGGCGAAATGTTTATGCCAAGCAACATAGATACAGAAATGATGGCAAATGGTGTAGCTCCCGATATTACTGCATTGCAAGCACCATGGCTGCAAAAAATAAAAGAGGTATTAGCAGAAGCAACATTGGTTTTACCAGAAAGTGGATGGATGCATAGTGGTGGTAAAAATGGTGTACATAGCGAGCAAATGGGTTTTCTATTGGCTGATTTGCAATATATGCAAAGAGCTTTTCCTAGTGCAGAGTGGTAGCAGATAAATAGCTGTTATTGATTTTATATTTTATTTTTTGCGATTGATACAATGACGATAACTAAAGAAATTATTTACAATTATTTACAAAATGTATTCGACCCAGAAGTGCCCGTACTTACAGTTTTGGATTTGGGTGTAGTGCGCGATGTAAGTATTTCGGGACAGAATGTAGAAGTAATAATTACACCAACTTATAGTGGCTGTCCTGCAATGGATGTAATAGCTACTAATATAAAGTTTGAATTAATTAGTAGAGGAATTACGCATGTAACAATATCTACCATACTAAGCCCTGCATGGACTACCGATTGGATAACAGAAGCAGGCAGACAAAAACTAAAACAATATGGCATTGCTCCTCCACAATACAAGGTTGCAGATAATCAAGCTAATATAAAAAATGTACCCTGTCCAATTTGCAATAGTCAAGACACAAAAGTGATTAGTGAATTTGGATCTACAGCTTGCAAAAGTATGTACAGATGCAATGCTTGCTTAGAAGCATTTGATTATTTTAAGTGCTATTAATAGGTGTTATAGGAAGTTAATGATAAAAAATCATTCGACACTTGCTATTCCTATTCTTGCATTACACCTTATATGTATACTGCAATAAAGATATAGACTTAGTTGATAACGTAATTATACAAAATCAATTTAAATTGATGGAAAAGAGTAAAGTAAAACAACATGGCAAAAAAATTGGCACGATAGAAAATATATTGTAATGGCAATTTTAAATTTTTATTCATCCTCTAGCACTTGATATGGAGTTATAGGATTTTTTTTCGGCTAATTGTTAATTTTTATAGATTAATAATTAATTAAAGTATATTTACTGCAACTAAATCTAAATTTATTATGAAAAAGTTACTGACTATTTTTTCATTTTTACTATTGCTATCTTTTACAGCTTTTTCGCAATGCAGTTTGAGTAATTATTCTTCTACGCTTGCTATACCAATAGCTTCTTTTCCATACACCAATGCGCAAGGTATTACAGCTTCTGTTACTACTGCAAATATTACACCATTGGTAAATTTTTCCTATACCTGTGGTGGCAATACATTTACATGTAGTAGTCCGGCTTGGTGGATTAATAGTAATACAGGTGTGATTACTTTTAATTTTTCTGTACCTGTGTGTAACTTTACTATAATTGTAAATGGCACCAATGCAGATGAAGAATTCTATTTTACAACAAACAACGGTTCTGTATCTGTTAATAATTTTTGTTCATCTTATTTTACAGCTATCAATGCGGGCACTGGAGTACTTTGCATCCCATCCGCACCTTCTTGCGGAACAATTATTAGCATCGATAATCCTGTAGGTGCTACACAATACACTTTAACTCATAATGGATTAGGATCTGGTTCCAGAGTCTCCTTGTTAGATTGTTATACCAATACTGGATGCGCTGTTCTTAACCCTAATACGATTGTTAGCCCAACCACTGCGGGTTTAAATTTTTGCGCTGGTGATACATTTAGTTTGCCATATACAAAAACAGGTTCATATAATAACGGAAACATATTTACAGCACAACTGTCTAGTAGCACAGGAAGTTTTACAACTCCTACAGCTATTGGAACTCTTATTGATACTAATAGTGGTATTATTTTTTGTACTATACCTACTGCTGCACCTGCTGGTAGCGCTTATCGAATAAGGGTAATTAGTAGCAACCCAACTACCTATGGTAGCAATAATGGCTTTGATATTAATATACATAATAAACCTACTGTAAATGCTATTGCAACACCTACTAGTGTATGTGCAGGTGGTAGTTTAATTTTAGCAGGTAGCGGCGCTAGTACATATACATGGAGCGGCGGGGTAGTTAATAATAACACTTTTATTCCATTGGCAACTAGCAGTTATACAGTAATTGGCACAGATGCTTTTGGTTGTAGTAATTCTAGTAATGTAAATGTTTCAGTAAATCCGATTCCAACATTAAGTATTGCTACTTTACCAAATGACACTAATTGTATAGGTAATGCTGTTACATTTTCTGCATCAGGTGCTAATACTTATGCATGGTCTAATGGTGTACAAAATGCAGTTGCCTTCAATCCTATTAGCTCTGGTGTTTATACAGTAGTTGGGTCTAGTTCTGCAGGATGTTCTGCATCTGCAACGCTGCAATTAGTGGTCAACCCTGTGCCAACTATAAATATTGTAACCTTGCCTAGTACTACTATTTGTAGCGGTAATCCTGTAACATTAACAGCTAATGGTGGTGTTAGTTATTCTTGGACATCTAGTATAAATAATGCCATACCATTCTACCCAACTTCACCCAATATTTATACAGTTACTGGTACTAATAGTTTTGCATGTACAGCTACTAATACAGTTTATATCGATGTATTGCCAACACCTACAGTCAATCTAGGTAATGATACTAGTATTTGCGAGAATGCTGCTTATAAACTATTTACTAGTACAACAGGTGCTACTTATCTTTGGCACAATGGCAATACTACCAATAATGTATTAGCTAATCAAGCCGGATTATATTGGGTAGAAGTAAACTTAAATGGATGTAAAGCTCGAGATTCCATAGTTGTAAATTCTATTGCATTGCCTATTGTGAATTTAGGTGCTGATACTAGCCATTGCGAACAAACCAATGTTGTATTAAATGCCACATGCCCTAATTGCACCTATTTGTGGCAAGATGGCAATACAAGCCCAGTATATAGTGTAAGTGGCGATGGCTGGTATATTGTGACAGCTACTAATAACGGGTGTAAAAAAATAGATTCTATTTATGTCAATTTAATACCACTACCATATTTTTCTTTAGGTAATGATACTGCTATTTGTATAGGAGATGCAATATTATTGAACGAGTATTATAGTCCCACAGCTAAATATTTGTGGCATAATAATAGCACTCTTTATGCTTTTAATGTTACCCAATTAGGTAATTATTGGTTAGAAATTACAGATAATAATTGTACTTATAGAGATGATATCAATTTTACATTGTCCGATAATTGTAATTGTCCCGTATTTATTCCTTCTGCGTTTTCGCCTAATGCTGATGGTATTAATGATCAGTTTAAATTGTATAATACAAATAATATTTTATTAAATAACTTTAGTGTTTATAACAGATTTGGAGAACAAATATTTACAACTTCGGATATAGCAATCAATTGGGATGGATATCAAAAAGGTATTAAATGTGATTTAGGTATTTATTATTATATCGTAAAATACAAATGTTTATATAATAATGAAGATATATTATTAAAAGGCGAAGTACAATTAGTTAGATAGGTTGTAAATTTTTAATATTTCGAAAAATATTCTTTACCATTTTCGCCTACAAAATAAAAATTGCCTTGTTGGTCTATTGCCGCAAGTATACCAAAGGTCAAGGCATTTCCCAAATTGTATTTATCGAAGTAAACTATTTTATGATACAATTTATGATTAGTAGGATATGCATTAGCTTGCAAAGAACAGAAACCAATTAAATTATTCTGGTAGTAAAATAGGATGCGATTATAATTATCAGAAGGGTATAAAAAATCGTACGCTGTTTGCAACAGGGCTTCGTTATTCGCATTGCGCATACCTAGCTTTCCATCTTTTGCTACCATAAAGTAAGCCTCGCCTTTACCCTCGCTTATGCCAATGCTATCATATATGGTAGGTATTATTTCTTTCCACTGTTTGTAATCAAATATGCCCATCAAAGTATCTGCATTGGCTACATTCAGGTATGGGCTTTCCCAATCTATCATTGTTATTACACTATATTTTTCTTGCAAATTATTTTTTATTTCCAGTAAATATTTTTTCTGTTTTTCAAATGAATCTACATTATAGGTTTCGTTTTTAGTGATTGTCATTGCAGATAATACAGGGTAATCTTTATTTACATTTTTGTCTGTAAATGTAAATTTGCCGCTTTTGTTTTTGGCTATCCAAATATAACTTTCTCCCACCTCTTCTCCAGAAATAGTACTGTATGCTAATGGCACAATTATTTTGTTTTGTGCTGTTACAATGCCATGCAGATTATTTATTACTACTTCTAATCTATCATTGCTTTCAAAATAAATTTTTTCATACATACAATCCAATCGTTTTTTACCATCTTTATGCAAGCCAACCAATCCATTTTTATACAATAAATAAGTATCGTTTTTATAGGTAACTATTTTTACAGAATCATACTGGTTAGATTGCAACACCATTTTATTTTCTTTGTATACGGTTATCGTTTTACCATTGCTAAATACCGCACATGGCACTTTGCAATGTGCTTTGTAATTATCTACCAAATAAAATTGGCAAAGCGAATCAAAGGTAGCAGGCACAATCATTTTACTACTAGTATCGCATAGCCCCCAATGATTTGCTTTTTTATATGGAATTAATAAATGGTTTTGTGCAGATGCCGGCAATACTATGCTGATGCTTGCAATAACTAGGAGTTTTATAAAAATGTTTTTTTTAGCGTGCACAAAGTAAAATTAAGATTTACCTTGATTATGTAATTCGTTATAATGATAATTTTTTTTTCATTGGATATGATTAATTCTTTGATTAAAAGATGTTCTAAAAAATAGGTTATATTTAGATTAGCTGTATTAAAATGGAAATGGATTAGGTATTTTTAATTATTTTTTCATTTGTAAAAACAACAAAACCACCACATTTTATCTAGTGGCTTTTGTCGGGACCTTTATTTTATTTCGGCAGGCTTCGAACCGGAGTTTATCAAGCCAATGGCATGAACCCTCCTGACCTAAAGTCAGGATAATCTATCGAGCTTGCAAAGTTAAAAATCTTTTAGCGTCATACATTTTAATTTTCTTTTCTAAAGTAACTGCCTCTTTCCTAGTTTGCAATTCTGCAGTCCAAATTACTTTCCATGGTATTCCATTTTTAATAGATTTTGTTTCGCCAGCATTATGCTCAATAATTCTGTTTTCAAAGTTTTGTGTTTGACCAGTATAATATTTTTGAGTAATTTCTGAATAGAGAATGTAAACACTAAACATAAATGAAAGTGTTTCTATAAAACAACAAAGCCACCAGATTTTATCTAGTGGCTTTTGTCGGGAGGACAGGATTCGAACCTGCGACCCCTTGGTCCCAAACCAAGTATTCTACCGAGCTGAACTACCTCCCGTAATTCATTATTGCATTTTTGTTTGAACTTTCGTCCCTCCTGACCGCAAGTCAGGATATTCTACCGAGCTGAACTACCTCCCGTAATACATAAATTCATGTAAAGTTTGTTTTTCGGATGGCGAAGTTACGCCACATTTCTAAATAAACCTAACATCATCTTAGAAATTTTTTCGTAAGACTCGTAAAACTCTTTATATTTTTCTTCTGGAAGCATTTCCATGCCAACCAATACATCCATTAGCGCAACGCATTCAAATACAGCACTTCGAGAAATGGTGTAAAAATGTTTTTTTTCGCTGTTTGCTATTCTGCCAGTTCCTTCTGCCAAATTAAGCATCATACTTAAGGTTGCTTTTTTCCATTGGTCTTTAATATAATCGTCTTTAATGGAAGTAAATATAAAAGCTAAAACTTTTTTATTGATTGCTTTGGTCTCTTGATAGACGTCTAATTTTTCAAAATCGAACATGGTGTGTGTGTGCTTAATCGATTTATTTATAAAAATAAATCGATTCGTGAAATGTATATTAATATTCTAATCAACTCTATTTACTTATAATTAAGTTAAGTGGCGGTGAGGGGGGGATTCGAACCCCCGGTACGATTTGACTCGTACGTCGGTTTAGCAAACCGGTGATTTCAGCCACTCATCCACCTCACCACTTAAGCAAAATTGCTATAGTAAATTTGAATATGTTGTCCTGAATTGTCAGAATATATTATTAATGTTTGTAAAAGAACTGTTCCTTTTTTTGAAGGATGGCAAAGATATGTAAAACTTTTAAATTACAAAGAGAAGTGTAAACTTTTTGATGAAAAGAATATCATCTTACTATTACATACTAGCCAATTGCACTTTTTGCTGCAATTCTTTTACCTGGTCTCTAAATACGCCATCGGTATCCATCAAGTCGTTTACTGTTTGGCAGCTATGTATTACTGTGGTATGATCTCTTCCTCCAAAATGCTCCCCAATAGTTTTTAAACTATTTTTAGTAAACTTTTTTGCAAGAAACATACTGATTTGTCTGGCTTGTACAATTTCGCGCTTTCTGGTTTTGGCTTGTAGCTTATCGTAAGTAATCGTGTAATAGTCGCAAACCATTTTTTGAATAGCATCTATCGTTACTTCTTTACTGCTAGTTTTTATAATATTGCGTAGTACTTTTTTGGTTAGCTCTAAATCAATCTCTCTTTTTACTAATGTGCTATGAGCAAATAAAGATACCAAAGCGCCTTCCATTTCACGAATATTGTTTTGCACATTATAAGCTAAGTATTTTACTACTTCTAATGGCAACTCCAATCCTTCTTTACGCATTTTGTATTCTAAAATAGCCATACGTGTTTCAAAGTCTGGTGCTTGTAAATCGGCACTTAAACCCCAACGGAAACGGCTTAACAATCTTTCCTGCACACCTTCTAAATCTTTAGGTGGTTTATCGCTAGTTAGTATTAATTGCTTACCATTTTGGTGTAAGTGATTAAAGATAGCAAAGAACGCATCTTGGCTTTTAATAGCTGGTGCAAAAAACTGAATATCATCTATAATTAATACATCTATCAATTGATAGAAATTAATGAAATCATTTACTTCATTGTTGCGACTATGCTCTATAAATTGATTAATGAACTTTTCTGCACTTACATATAGTACAGTTTTGTTCGGGAAATTCTTTTTTACTTGGTTGCCAATTGCATGCACTAAATGTGTTTTTCCTAATCCTGCATTACCATATACTACCAATGGGTTAAAGGCGGTGCCACCAGGTTTTTCTGCTACAGCCATACCCGCATTACGCGACAAGCGATTGCATTCTCCTTCTACAAAACTCTCAAATACATGATTTGGATTTAACTGCGGATCTATTTGGCTACGCTTAAGGCCAGGAATTGCAAATGGATTTTTTACAGGTGTTTCGTGCTTGCCGGTAAATTCTAAAAAATTATTTTCTGCAGTTGCATTTTTTTGCCCGGCTGGCATGCGCACACTAGCAGGATTTGTTTTATTCTGGTTCTCGATTAAAATTCTGTATTCTAATCTACCGTTTTTGCCTAATTCTCTTTTTATAGTTTTTCCAATGATTTCTACATAATGCTCTTCTAGCCATTCGTAAAAAAACTGACTTGGTACTTCTATCGTTAATACGTCACTATCTAGGCTTACTGGCTTGATTGGTTCAAACCATGTTCTGTAAGATTGATAATTAATATTATCGCGAAAAATTTTCAAACAATTGTCCCATACCTGCTCAAATGATTTCGCCATTTTTTGGTTTAATTTTTTCTAATATTGGTTAATAAATTATTGCTTACTTTTTTCGATTAACTACATCAAATTTAATAAAAATACAATGTGGACAACCGAATGGCGAAGAAACAATTTATTTGTTGAAAAAAAAAATTTTTACATACTTGTTTTTGTCAAAAAAATACCACTATGGCTGTTTAAGGATACATCTTTATCGTTTTGCTGAAAAAAATCAAATTTTAAGCAGCCAAGTTGTATACCTGCCCACCCAACTTGGTTAATAAGTATTTCTTTTCCGCTTTTATTTTTTGTGGAAAACGGCTTATCCAAGAAGGTATGTGTGTGACCGCCTAATATCAAATCGATGTGTTCTGTTTGTGTTGCAAATGTTTTATCGCTTATCTTATCATCTTTATAATCGTACCCTAAATGGCTAAGGCAAATTACCATATCGCATTTCTTTTTTATTTTCAGCAAATGCGCGTATTCATTGGCTTTGGCTACTGGATGATTGTATGTTGTGTTGCCATACATTTCTTCTAACACCAATCCTTTTAGTTGTATGCCTACTCCTAATATGCCAATTTTTAATCCATTTCGTTTAATAATAGTATACGGTGGAATTTTATGTTCTAATGGTGTGTTTGTAAAATTATAATTACAATTTACTAATGGAAAATTTGCATGCTGTAGTTGTACAGCAAGGTTCTCAATTCCTCCATCAAAATCATGATTGCCTATGGTGCCAGCATCGTATCCTAATGCACTCATTACTTTCATTTCGGGCTCGCCTTTATACAAATTAAAATAGGGTGTTCCTTGAAAAATGTCGCCACTATCTAGTAGCAAAATATTATCATTTGTTTGCCTAAATTCGTCTATCTTTTTTTTACGATTTGCTACACCTCCCATGCCTTGGTATTTGCTACCATCCATCGGAAATGGATCAAGCCTACTATGTACATCATTCGTGTGTAAAATAGTTAATTGTTTATTGCGTTGATTATCAGCAGCTAATGATTCAATGGGGAATTGATTAGCTAAAATTAAGCTACTTGCAGCAGCTGTTTGTTGTATGAATTTTCTTCTGTTCATCGTTAATGTGTTATTCTTTGAATAGGCTCTATTACCAAAGATTGTTTATTTGTATTTTGCATATTAATAAATGCTAATATGGCATCTCTTATTAATACAGTAGTACTTTGCTTGGGCAGGGCTATCATAAACTCGCATTCATCACCACCACTTGCCATATAACTATTTACACATGTTTTATATGATTTGCTAAGATCTAAAGCTTCTCCATTTATTTTAATATTTACTGCTTTATTATTATTTATACCAAAAGTTAACCCACTAATGGGCATTCCACCGCTACGCGCCATTTTTTGGCAAAGTGTATCTAAATAATATCCGCTCAATGGTACAATGCTTAATGTATTTTCAAAAGGCATCAATTCGTAAATCTTACCAAGTGTAAGGTTGCCTTTTGGCAAAGAAGGGATGCGTATGCCTCCATAATTAGAAATTGCTATCACACATGCTGCATCCATTTGTTTGGCCTTCATTAGCATGGCATCTGCCACCATGCTTCCTAGCGTACCATTGGGTTTATCTTTTTTTAATTCTACATCTGCCACACCTATTACTACATCCATTGTTTTATTCATTGCTGCGCGATAGGTATTCAATAATGGCAAAGCATTATTGGTGCTTTCACTAATCACATTATTAATAGCAATGCTTTGTGCACCAACATAATGCGTTGCAATAGGTTTCTTTTGCCAGCAAGCATTTAGTAAAAGTAGTAATGGAATAAAAAACAAAAATCGCTGTTGCATAGTATGTAGATAAATAAAAAAATAAAATTACAGAATGTTTTACAACAAACGCTAGTTGCATATTACCTTTGGAAAAATTTTTTACCAAAAATGAGTTACGAAATTACAGGAACATTAATAGCAAAGTTTGATACGCAAGTAATTAATGATAGATTTAAAAAAAGAGAGTTTGCGATAGAAACTAAAGACAATAGCAATTATAGCAACTTTGTAAAAATGCAATTGACCCAAGCCAAATGCGATTTGTTAGACGCTTATCAGTTAGGCGATGAAGTAAAAGTTTCTTTTGATGTACGCGGCAACAAATGGGAGAAAAATGGGGTAACGAATTACATTACAAATCTTGATGCATGGCGTATTCAAAAAGCTGGTAACGAAGATAATCGTGCTGCATTTACTCAGCCACAAGCCGCACCAAATGTAATTCCGGATGCACCAAGTAGCTTTGTACCAGATGCACCATTTGACAATGATTTGCCGTTTTAGTATTTAATTGCAATATTTAAGTAGTAGGCTTAAGCATTTATTATCTCTTTATACTTCATTACAAAAATAATTTTTAGGATAAATACCTAACACAATTATGCAAAAAGAAATTTCTATAGTTGTAAGCCCTAGCGATGCTGCACAGCCTATTATTGTTCAGCAAATAGCTTTGCAAGAAGCTGGTATAGCTGCAAAAAATTGCACTGGTTTCGCTGTTGTAAAAAAGAGTTTAGACGCCAGAGGACGCAATCCTAAATTTTTATTGCAATGCAAAATATGGGTAGATGAATCTCCTCAAAATTCACATCCAAAAATTGATTATCCATCTGTATATGGCAAAGCCTCGGTAATTGTAATTGGCGCCGGACCAGCAGGTTTGTTTTGTGCATTACGCTTAATAGAATTAGGCTTACAACCAATCATTATAGAAAGAGGGAAAGATGTGCGCACCAGACGCAGAGATTTAGCAGTATTAAATAAAGAAGGAATATTAAATGAAGATAGTAACTATTGCTTTGGCGAAGGTGGTGCAGGAACCTATAGCGATGGTAAGCTATATACTCGCAGCGGCAAGCGCGGCAATATCAATAGAATCTTACAAATTTTTCATCAGTTTGGGGCTAGTGAAAATATTTTAGTAGATGCACATCCGCATATTGGTACCAATAAATTGCCGAATATTATTACTGCCATGCGCCAACAAATTATCGATTGTGGTGGAGAAGTATTATTTGAAACAAGGCTTTTAGATATTTTAATAAAAGAAAATAAAGTAGTTGGCATTACTACCAATAAAGGAACCATTGATGCCACTGATGTAGTACTAGCTACAGGGCATAGTGCGCCAGATATTTATGAAATGCTACATAACAAAAGTATTTTGTTAGAAGCAAAACCATTAGCAATAGGCGTTAGGGTAGAGCACCCACAAAGCTTTATAGATGCTGCACAATACCATTGTACTATAAGAAGTGAGTACTTGCCTCCAGCTAGTTATAGTTTAGTACAGCAGGTAGATGGTAGAGGTGTATTTAGTTTTTGTATGTGTCCTGGAGGTATAATTGCAACCGCTAGTACGCAGCAAGAAGCCTTAGTAGTAAATGGCTGGAGCCCTAGCAAACGCAATAACCCTTATGCCAATAGTGGAATGGTGGTAGCTATAGACCCAGCAGAAATGAAGGGTTTTGAAAAATATGGTGCTTTGGCAGCTATGCATTACCAACATGCTATAGAGCAAAAAGCATATACAAGTGGTGGTGGAAAATTTGTTGCGCCTGCACAACGCATTACCGATTTTGTAAAAGGCAGAACAAGTAATGCTTTACCTAATTGCAGTTATGTGCCAGGAGTGCAATCTGCAAATTTGCAAGAGGTATTACCTAAAATTATTTTTCAAAGTTTGCAAAAAGGATTTTTAGAATTTAATAAAAAACTAAAAGGTTATGTGCAGCAAGATGCTATTGTAGTAGCTACTGAAAGCAGAACTAGTGCACCAGTGCGCATTCCGCGAGATGCAGATACCTTACAGCATTTGCAAATAAAAGGTTTGTATCCATGTGGCGAAGGTGCTGGCTATGCAGGTGGCATTGTAAGTGCAGGTATGGATGGCGAAAAAGTAGCACTTGCCGTTTATCAAAATAAAATGAACAATCAATAAGTTAGCAATTACATTTGTAGTATTATTATCAACCCTAATATGCTACAAGTAAAAAATGTTGTAAAAAAATACAGTCATCAATTGGCTGTAGATGATTTGAGTTTTACCATAGAAACAGGAAAAATTTTTGGATTGCTAGGGCCAAATGGTGCAGGTAAAAGTAGTTTGTTACGAATGGTTACTGGTATAACACAGCCTGATAGTGGGCAGATACTATTTGCTGGAGAAGCCTTTAATGCCAATAAACACAACCCTTTGATAGGTTATATGCCAGAAGAAAGGGGTTTGTACAAAAAAATGAAAGTAAAAGAACAAGCAGAATATTTGGGCTTGTTGAAAGGCTTACCAAAAGAAAAAGTAATCAATGGAATTGCCTATTGGTTTAATAAATTGGATATGCATACTTGGGCTAATAAAAAAGTAGAAGACCTAAGTAAAGGCATGAGCCAAAAACTACAATTTGTAACTACTGTATTGCATCAACCCAAATTATTAATATTAGATGAACCATTTAGTGGATTAGATCCTGTAAATGCCGAGGTGATTAAAAAAGAAATTTATGCGCTGGCAGAAAGTGGCACAACCATTATTTTTAGTACGCATCGTATGGAGCAAGTAGAAGAAATTTGCGATAGAATAGTACTCATGAATAAAGGGAAAAATATTTTAGAAGGAAATGTAGATGTAATAAAGCAAGAGAAAAAACAAAATCAATTTATATTGCAAATAGCCTCTGGAGAATTGGTATCTAATCAATTATTTTCTATTATTTCTGCAGATAAAAATAAATATATTTTACAATTAAATAATAGTGCAACACCAAATGAAGTATTGCAATATTGCATACAACAACAGCTGCAAATTTTAAGTTTTACAGAACAACTGCCTACATTAAATGATATATTTATCGACCTTGTAGCAGATAATGCAACTACACAATTTCAAAATCAATAGTAATAAAAAACTAGCAATGAGTAAAATAGAAATTATTATAAAAAGAGAATATTTAAGCCGTGTAACTAAGCGTACTTTTATACTTACCACTATTGGTTTGCCATTGGTCATGATTGGCTTTAGTGCATTGATGGGCTATTTGTCAGCAACTACAGGCACTAAATTAAACATTGCAGTGGTAGATGAATCTGGAATTTTTCAGAATAATTTATGGGATAGTAGCAGTACTAAAAGTGTTGCCTATTTTAATAAAGGTGAGTATAGCACATTGCAAAAAACGTATTTAGATAAAAAATTTGATATGCTTGTGCATATAAATGCTTTTAAAAATAATTTACCAGATACCAACGCTATTCAAGTATTTTCGGAAAGTAGCATTAGTGGGGTAGCTAGTAATTATTTAACGGATAGATTAAATACTGTTTATCAAAATAAATTAATGCTAGATGCTGGTATGAATAGAAAACAAATTGATAGCTTGAATAGTGTAACAATTAGCTTTACACCAATTACTATCGATAAAAATACTGGCAATGCAGATATGAATTCTGCTATTGGATATTTTTCTGGATTTTTGATATACATTGTTATGTTTATTTATGGCATGATGGTAATGCGTGGTGTAATGGAAGAAAAAACAAATAGAATTGCAGAAGTAATCATTAGCAGTGTAAAACCATTTGAATTAATGATGGGAAAAGTTTTGGGCATCGCCTTAGTAGGCTTAACACAATTTGTACTTTGGATAGCCTTTATTGGAATTATATTTATGGTATCTAGCACATTTTTTCCGGGGTTAATGCCACATGACACTATGCCTATAGGTGGTGTACCAGGTATGGAAGCTATGCCTCAAGAGATGATGAAAAAAGTAGAAGTCACAAATAAAATTCAAGAGTTTATGGGTATGCCTTGGTTGCTAATTGGCTTTAGTTTTCTATTTTATTTTATAGGCGGCTACTTATTGTATGCATCCTTATTTGCTGCGGTTGGTAGCCTTGTAAATGAAGATGCGCAAGATGCACAAGGCTTAACATTCCCAATTACAATGCCAATCATTGCAGGGTTTTTAATAGCTGTACAAGCAGCCCAAGATCCAAATAGTAGCTTAGCTGTTTTTGGAAGTATATTTCCATTAACCAGCCCAATTGTCATGATGAGTCGCATAGCTTATCATCCCCCTGCTTGGCAAATTGCATTATCTATGGCTTTGCTAATAGCCACATTTATTGGCACTATTTGGTTGAGTGCAAAAATTTATCGCACAGGTATATTAATGTATGGTAAAAAAGTAACTTGGAAAGAAGCGTTGAAATGGGTATGGAAATAATTAGTAGCTAACTTGATTTTAATTCTTTTAAAATTAAATTGAAAATTAGTTTACGAATTGAAAATAGTAATATTACAATAAACGAAAGTAAAAATCCGATAATAAAAGCTTTTATCCAACTATCTTTTAACTTTTTTACAGGACCTACAGGTTTGTCTAGCACTTGGAATATTGGACTTTCTGATAGTAATTTAAAATTTGCATTTTGGTAAGCCATAGCTGTAGTTCTATATTGCTCTGCTATCTCTTCATATAATCTTTGTAATTTTAATTGTGGTAAATTTGCAACTTCTTTTACTACATATTTGCTATTATCTACAAAACCAGCTTGTGCACTTTCTATATAATCCAATGACCCTTTAAGAGAATCTTTTAACAGCCCTATACGCATTAAATCTGTTCTTGCTTTTTCTGTTTTGGAATTAATGTAAAAATCTGATAAACATTGAATAATGCATTCATTTAATCGAAGAGATAATTCTGGATTACCAGTGGTGCATTCAATGCTAGTGAAATCTGATTTTTCTACTTTTACTACAGTAGCTGCTGTCATTAAATCACTAGCTGTTATAATTTTATCTAAGGAATCTGAAATTGGTTTTATTTTATTGCTATTCCAAAACTGTTGATTATTATAATCTTCTATCACCCACTCATATAATTTTTTATACTTAATATTATTAGTAGGGTAGGTAACTATTTGTCGCGAAATATTTTTACTAGATACCAATTCATTTACATTATAATATTTAGATAAATTGCTTTGTTGAGACATGCCAAATTGTGCCTTCATACTACTTAATGGGTCACCTCCATCGGCTGTTAGTGGAAATATTTTGGAATAGGATTTATATAATGGAGCTTTTTGATAAGCAAAAAAAGAATTGATTAATCCAAAGATTAAACTTAGCAATGCTACCCAAAAAATATTTTTTCGAATTTGCTTTATTAATTGCTGTATGATTTCTAAAGTGTTTGACACGAATAATAATTTATTTTGTTAAAATAGCGTAAGCTGTAACCATTGTAGCCATTGCAGATAGTGCACTAGACCCAAAAGATCCTAAATCACTCCATTGAATTTGCCATGATTTTCTCTCTGGTTTTTTAGGAACATTTACAATACAACCTTGCACAACTTTTGGGTATTTACGTATGAAAAATAATCTTTTTGTTGTTTTAATTTTCCCATTTGGATAAAGCACGCTTATTCTATCTTTCCATGGTCTATCATCAAAGCCACCTGCTGCATTTACATAAGTTCTAACAGATGTTGGATTAGGTTCTCCAAATAAATTAATATTTTGATTTACTTGCCCAACTATACTTACCATTTCATTTTTCTTTGGAATAATTATAGTATCATTATTTTTCAATATCAAATCATAATAATTATCCTTCGTATTTTTATATTTTAGTATTTTCTTTAAATCCATAGAAATCAACCCAATATTAGATCTGTAAAAAGTAGCACCTTCTATAAATGCTGTAGGTTTTAATCCTCCAGCTTTTTCAA
>CAIXQW010000016.1 GCA_903921675.1 uncultured bacterium
ATCTTGAAACCTTTGCTTTTACTAGTGGTCCCACCTGGGCTCGAACCAGGGACCACCTGATTATGAGTCAGGTGCTCTAACCAACTGAGCTATAGGACCTTTAAAACGACTAGCATTTTAAAATAGTGTGCAAAAATAACCATTTCAGGCTATTTACCAAAAATACAAGCAGTTAATTCAAACTTCCAATTAATTGTTTTGCTTCGCCAAATGCAAATGCAGCTATTTTATTGCCTTCTTTCAGCATTATTTCGCCATTTATATTTACACCAACTATCTCCTTTGCTATTAGTGTATCCCCAATAGCAAACATTTGCTTTTCACCTCTTTTATATAGCAGCGCATTATAGGCTTTTATTATTCCTTCTTCATCTTTTTTGGCAATTGTAATAATTTGATGGAAAGATTCTATAAAAAGATTTCTAATGAAGTTAATATCTATATACTTACCTATTTGTTGATACAAGCTTGTTGGATTTACTAAATCGGAATGATAAAAAGTAGCATTAATATTTACACCAATGCCAATAATGCTCTGCGACCACTGCGACCCTTTAATAATGTTTTCTACCAAAATGCCAGCTATTTTATTATCTCCTACATAAATATCATTGCTCCATTTAATAAAACAAGCTGGATGAAGGGTATATTTATTGATGGTTGCTGCAAGAGCTAAGGAAATTGCCATATTTAAAATAAATTGGCTACCTAAAGAAGAACCTTGATGGTCTATGATTATACTCATCAATAAATTGTCGTTGGGCAAGCTATGCCAAGTATTACCACGCTGTCCTTTACCTGCTGTTTGATGCAATGCTTGCACTATTTGGCCATGTTGATGATTGCCTTTGTTTATCAATTGATGCGCATAGTTATTCGTACTATCTATGGTGTCAAGTAATAAAATATTGTTACAATCAAACTCTTCAAAGTGTAGCATGCAAATTAATGTGTATTTTTACCCACAAATTTTACTAAATTTATCCAAACTAAAAAGTCTTTATTTGAAAGCTACAGAACAAACGCCAATAAAAAAATCTAGTATTACTAGATTAACACGCAATAGTAAGTTATTTAAAACCATTATTGCTGCTATTCAGGACAAAAAAGGGGAACATATTGTAAGTATGGACCTAAAAAAAATAGATGAAGCAATTGCAGATTACTTTATTATATGCCAAGCTGGCAATCATGTTCAACTTGGTGCGATAGTTGATAATATTGCCGAAGAAACAAGAAAGCAACTTGGCGAAAAACCTTATCGAATAGAAGGTAAAAGAGGGCAAAATTGGATATTGATTGATTACATTAGTATTGTAGTTCATTGCTTTACTCCAGAGGCTCGCGACTTTTATGGGATAGAAGAAATGTGGAGTGATGCAGATTGTAAAGAACATAACGATTAAAATTAAAAATGGAAGCAAATAATTCACCAACACCACCTGTGCCGCAAGGACCATTAAATAATAATGATAAAACACCAACACCTAAGTTTAATATTTATTGGATTTATGGGTTAATAATATTAACCCTTATTGGCTTTGCTACTTTTAGCACAAACAGAATAAAAACAACAGAGCCAATTTCAGAAAAACAATTTACTTCTATCTATTTGCAAAATAATTGGGTAAAGAAAATAGAAATTATAGATAAAGAGTCTGCTAATGTATTTTTGCAAGCAGATTCTATTAGAACTTCAGCGCGATTAAAAGCAATTTTAACTGCAAAGAAAATAGAGCCTTCAAAAAATGGCTATTGCTTTTCTTTTGAAATAAACGACAATGCTACATTTTTAAAAAATATAGATGAAATTACCAAAGCCAATCCAACCAATACTTCCGTAGATATTTATCCTGGCAAAAGCTCTGGATTGCTACCATCTTTGTACAGCATTTTACCTTTTTTATTAGTGATTGGTTTATTTGTATTAATGATGCGCAAAATGGGTGGTGGTCCTGGAGGCGGTGGTCCTGGCGGTATTTTTAATATTGGAAAAAGCAAGGCACAACTGTTTGAAAAAGGCGGTACTAAAGTAAATATTACATTTGCAGAAGTAGCCGGTTTAGACGAAGCCAAAGTAGAGGTGATGGAAATTGTAGACTTCTTAAAACATCCTAAAAAATATACTGCATTAGGTGGAAAAATTCCAAGAGGCTGCTTGTTAGTAGGGCCTCCTGGCACCGGTAAAACATTATTAGCCAAAGCAATGGCAGGCGAAGCGCAAGTACCTTTCTTTAGCATGAGTGGTAGTGATTTTGTAGAAATGTTTGTAGGTGTTGGTGCCAGCAGAGTGCGCGATTTATTTAAACAAGCGCGCGAAAAAAGTCCATGTATTATTTTCATAGATGAAATAGATGCGATAGGCAGAGCGCGCGGAAAAAATGCAATGGCTAGCAATGACGAGCGCGAAAATACATTGAACCAAATGCTTGTAGAAATGGATGGCTTTAGTGGAGATAGCGGGATAATTGTATTAGCTGCTACCAACAGACCTGACGTATTGGACCAAGCTTTGCTTAGACCAGGTCGATTTGACAGACAAATTTCTATAGACATTCCAGACTTAAGTGGAAGAGAAGATATTTTTAAAGTGCATTTAAAAGGCATTAAAACTTCTAATAATTTAGATATTCATAAATTAGCTTTACAAACTCCAGGCTTTGCAGGTGCTGACATTGCTAATATTTGCAACGAAGCAGCGCTAATTGCTGCGCGCAGTGGCAAAACAGAAGTAACCATGCAAGATTTTAATGACGCAGTAGATAGAGTGATTGGTGGGTTAGAAAAGAAAAATAAAATCATTAGTCCAGATGAGAAAAAAGTAATTGCCTATCACGAAGCTGGACATGCAGTTAGTGGATGGTTTTTAGAGCATGCTTACCCATTGGTAAAAGTTACAATTGTGCCACGCGGAGATGCTGCACTTGGTTATGCGCAATATTTGCCAAAAGAAAAATATCTAACCATCAAAGAAGAAATAGAAGATAGAATAGCAATGGCATTAGGTGGTAGAGCTGTAGAAGAAATGATATTTGGTAAAATTAGTACAGGAGCATTAAGCGATTTAACTAGTGTTACCAAAATGGCTTATAGCCTTGTAAGTGTGTATGGCATGAATGACAAAATTGGAAATATTAGTTTTTATGATCCGCAAAGCGAAGGAAGTTTTACAAAACCATATAGCGAAGAAACTGGTAAAATGATAGATGATGAAGTGCGCAAATTAATTGAAGTTGCCTACATCAGAGTGAAAAAATTATTGATGGATAAATTGGATGCTGTAAAAATTATTGCAAACGAATTACTTGAAAAAGAAGTATTGTACAAAGATGATTTAACACGCTTGATTGGGCCAAGACCATTTGAAGGAGATGATACAAATGTTACCAATATCACCCCAGAACCAATACCTGTAGCTTAAAATAGAATGCAATGCAACTCAGTAATTCTCGTGAAAATATTCTAAAAAAAATTTCTACAAGCTTGCAAAAAGCTGCTGTGAAAATGCCTTTTCCAGAAGTAGCCAAGCTTAATAGTAGTGTGTTTTACCCTGCATCAGATAATATAGATGAGTATTTTGCTATAGAATTTACAAGCTTAGGTGGTAAGTTTATTTACTGTGCCAATGAAGAAGAAATGGTGCAACAATTAGAAATATTAGCTGATGCAAAAAATTGGAAACATGTGCATTGCAACGAGCCTTTTTTTACCAACTATTTTATAGAACACAACTTACCATTTACCAAAATTGGCAGCAATTTTACCGAGATGGATGCGTCTATCACTAATTGTGAAATGGCGATAGCAAGGCTTGGTAGTTTATTAATAAGTAGTGCAAGTGGCAGCGGCAGAGTATTAAACGTATATTGCCCTATTCATGTATGTGTGGTGTATGCCAATCAAATAGTTTGGGATATTCAAGATGCAACAAATGCCATTACTAATAAGTATGGTAGCAATTTGCCTAGTATGATAAACCTAACCACAGGCCCAAGCCGCACAGCAGATATAGAAAAAACACTTGTAGTGGGTGTGCATGGACCCAAAGAAGTATTTGTACTTTTTATAGACAAAGAAGCCCCTTATGCATAGTTTAGCCAAGTTATAAAATAGCTAATTATTTATTTTACCGTATTAAAATAAAGTTTTACCGTAATATTTGCTTTTTTTTTTCTTATTTTTATTTTCTAAAACCATCTTGGTAATGAAAATAAAAACACTGATTCTCTGTTTAATTACATCTATTCAATTATCTGCTAAAGAAAATTATTTGGCAAAGTGCAACCTAAAATTAATTGATATTATCATGGAGGATGTATTTACCCCTCCTGTAGCTAGCAGAATACATGCCTATAGTAATATTGCAGCGTATGAAGTATTAGCGCAAAATGGTGTTACATTAAAACCATTTGCCGGCAGACTAACGGATATGCCTACTATACCAAAAGCAACGCTTAAAATAAATTTAGATATTGCAGCAGAAATAGCTTTTTTAGAAACCGGTAAAAAGTTAGTATACTCTGAGCATTTGGTGAATGCTTTTGTGGAACAAGAAAAAGCTAATTGGCAATTAGCCGGTATAGATACAATACTTATCAATCGTTCTATGGCTTATGGTATGCAAGTAGCAAGTATATTATTTGATTGGACAAAAAAAGATAATTATAGCTATACCAGAACTTTAATGCGCTACCAACTAAGTGATAGTAGTGGTGCATGGCAACCCACTGCACCAGAATATGCAAATGGTCTAGAGCCCAATTGGCATTTAATGCGTTCTTTTATAGAAACTAAACCTTTGTATGAAAGTATTGCTCCAAATATGGCGTATAGCGAAAAGAAAAATTCTGCGTATCACAAAAGCGGAATGGCTTTGTATAAGTCTACGCAAACGATGGACTCTTTTAAAATTAATACAGCCTTATTTTGGGATGACAATCCAAAAACCGCAGTATCCAAAGGGCATTTAAATTATTTTATTCATAAGGCCACACCTGGTGGACATTGGTTGAAAATTGCTTCGCAAGCCATCATTGCAAAAAATTTGAATGCAGAAAAAACAGCAGAAGTATTTGCAATGAGTTCTATTGCAATGTATGAAGCATTTTTAAATTGTTGGACTCAAAAATATGTAAGTAATTCTGTAAGACCAGAAACATATCTTCAAAGAATAAAAGATCCAAAGTTTAGACCATTAATAGAAACACCTCCTTTCCCTGAATACCCAAGTGGACATAGCACAGTTTCTGCTGCAATTGCCACTGTACTTACCAAATATATTTCACAACCATATGCTTTTACAGATTCGTCTCAATTATATATAGGTATGCCACCTAGGCATTTTAAATCTTTTATGGATGCTGCAGACCAAGCATCCATTAGCAGATTTTATGGCGGCATCCATTATATGCATGCACTTACCAATGGCCAAAAGCATGGTGTAAAAATTGCCAATCATATTATTAGAAAACTGCAATAATGAAAAAACTCAGCCTGCTTTTTGCAAATTTATTTTGCTTTTATTTTGTTACAAATGCACAAAAATTCGAAGTGCTTTTTAAAGAATCTACAGGAGTAGATTTTATAAATCTTTTGCCAGAAGATGGCGAATTAAATATTTTTAATTACGAATATTTTTACAATGGTGGAGGAGTAGCTATTGGCGATATTAATAATGATGGTTTGCCAGATATTTATTTTAGTGGAAATATTGCTAAAAATAAATTGTATTTAAATTTAGGCAACATGAAGTTTAAAGACATAACTACTTCTGCCAATGCAGGTGGTGGTGATGGTTTTAAAACTGGTGTAAACATGGTAGATATTAATAATGATGGATGGTTAGATATTTATATTTGTAAAGATGCTTTAAAAAATCCTGCATTAAGAGCTAATCAATTATTGATAAACAACAAGAACAATACATTTTCAGAAAAGGCAAAAGAATTTGGATTGGCTGATAGTAGCTATAGCACACAATCTTACTTCTTTGATATGGATGTAGATGGCGATTTGGATTTATTTTTATTAAACCATCCTTTTAATATTCAACAAGCCAAGAATGTAACATTGAGTTATAACGCGCAAGGCAAAATGGAATATGTAAAAAATAAAGAAAGACAATATGTAAGCTATAGATATTATGAAAATGTAAATGGAAAATTTACCGATAAAACAATGCAAGCGGGCTTAGATAATTATGCATTTGGACTTAGTGCAATTGTTGATGATTTTAATAACGATGGCTACCCAGATATATATACATGCAATGATTATTCTGTACCAGATAATTTATATATCAACAATCGTAATGGCACTTTTACAGATAAAATAGGCGACTATTTTTCGCACACTACTTACAACTCTATGGGTAGCGACTATGCGGATATTAATAACGATGGCTATAATGATTTGATAGAATTAGATATGATGCCAGAAGATAATGCTAGGCAAAAAAGATTCAAAGCACAATTGAGTTATGATCAGTTTGATAAATTTATTAAATATGGTTTGATGGCACAATATGTAAAAAATGTTTGCCAAATAAATAATAATGGAAAGTCATTTTCGGATGTTTCGTATTCTGCTAATATGGCGTTTACAGATTGGAGTTGGGCACCATTAGTAGCAGATTTTGATAACGATGGTTACAAAGATTTATTTGTAACCAATGGTTATATGCGCGACTTGGTGAATATGGATTTTGGAAGTTTTAATGCAGATTCTGTATTAAAATCTATGGTGAAGAATTCTAAAAATAAACAGGCTAATCCTTTGCTTGCAAATATTCCTACAGAGGGCGTTCCTAATTATTATTTTAGAAACAATAAAAAAGATGGGTTTATTAATGCTACACAAGATGCAGGTATATACCAACCTTCTTATAGCAATGGTGCTGCTTATGCTGATTTAGATAATGATGGAGATTTAGATATTGTTGTCAATAATTTAAATTTTTATGCAGCAATTTATAAAAATAATGCTGCAGATGCTAAGCAAAATAATTATGTAAGATTTAAAATAATTTCCAATAATGGTAATAATGCTTTTGGTACTAAAATAGAAATTACAAATGCTACTGGCGAACCGCAATACCAAACCTATATGCCAAGCAAAGGCTATTTATCTAGCCATGAACAATTTGTTCATTTTGGTTTGGGCACTAGCAATACTTGTAATGCTGTTGTACATTTTAATAATGGTACATCAAAAACACTTATCAATTTAAAAGCAAATGCCACGTATACAGTTGATGCATCTAGCACCGATGCAGAAAATAAAAAATTAAATCCCACCAAAGATTGGGTAGAAATGAAAGATATTACAAGCGCAATTGGAGTAAATATTAAGCATAAAGAAAATGAGTATATTGATTTTAAACTAGAACCACTTTTACCTAAACAGGTTTCTCAATTAGGCCCAGCACTTGCTGTTGGCGATGTAAATGGTGATGGATTAGAAGATTTTTTTGCAGGTAATCCTACTGGTGTAGAGTCTAAAATTTATTTGCAAACAAAAGAAGCAAAGTTTATTGCAGCAAACAACCCAGCATTTGTAGTTGATAAAATTTTTGAAGATGTATCAGCACAATTTTTTGATGCAGACAATGATAAAGATTTAGATTTAATAGTAGTAAGTGGGGGCAACGAATTTCCAAAAGATAAAACTAAATATCCAGTAAGATTATATTTAAATAATGGCAAAGGTATTTTTACAAAAGCCAACGCCACGCAGTTTCCTCCAATCAACGAAAGCGCGAAAGCTTTAGCAATTGGAGATATAGATGCAGATGGCGATTTAGATATTTTTATTGGAGGAAGGCTTATTCCTGGCGCTTATGGCAGGATACCAAATTCTTATTTATTAAAAAATGGAGATGGAAAATTTGTTCCAATGAAAATTCCATCAACGCTAAGTAATGTAGGCATGGTAACAGATGCAAAATTTATAGATTTGGATGAAGATGGCTACAAAGATTTATTCTTGGTAGGTGATTGGATGCCGATTACAATTTACAAAAATAATAAAGGAGATTTTTCATCGCCTCCACAAAAAATGGAAACAACAGAAGGGTGGTGGAATTGTATTTACGAATACGATATAAATAACGATGGCAAACAAGATATATTGTTTGGAAATACTGGAGAAAATAACAGATATAAAGCTTCTAAAACTTCTCCATTATCTATATTAGTAAATGACTTTGATAAAAATGGCAGTACAGATTGTATTCTTGGTTTTTTTGAAAATGGTAAAAGTTATGCTTATGCATCTCGAGATAATCTATTAGATCAAATGGTATTTTTAAAAAAGAAATTTACTAGATACGAACAATATGCTACAGCTACCATTCAAGATATATTTACAGATTCTCAAATCAATCATTCTTCTTTGCTAATAGCACAAAATATGAAAAGCATGGTAGCCATTAATACAGGCGGAGGAAAATTAGAGTTTAAAGCATTGCCATATCAAACACAAATTTTTCCAATTCAAGGTTTTCAAGGGTTTAAAAATAAAAATGGTAAATCGCAAATAATAGCTGTAGGCAACAATTTTTGTTTTGATTTAGAAACTGGTAGATGCGATGCTGGAAAAGGATTGATTTTAGAGATGAATAAAGACAATAAAATAGTAGTAAAAAAATTAAACCTGCAAATAGATGGCGATGTTAGGCAAATTCAATCAATCATCATTAATGGCAAACAAACTTTTTTAATAGCTAGAAACAATGGAGATATGATGGTGATTTGCGAATAATTGTTGAATTGTATTGATATTGATGTTTTTAACAAGCATTTTTCCACCACTTACCCACAAACATTGTATCTTTGTCCTTCACTAAAATTTATCACAGATGCAAAATCTGAGACATCTATCTTTGGCAGAGCTAACGACTCTGTTAGCTACATTCCAGGAAAAGCCTTATCGCGCTAAGCAAATTTACGAATGGATATGGAAGCATAATGTGGCAAGTATAGAAGATATGAGCAACATTTCTAAAGAATTAAGAGATGAACTTTCCAAAAATTATTTTATTAAAAAAGTAGGTATCGACGAAAAGCAAGTAAGCGAAGACGGTACTATTAAAAACCGATTTATGCTAAGCGATGCGTATGTGGTAGAAGGAGTTTTAATACCTACGGATAAGAGATATACAGCATGTGTAAGCAGCCAAGTAGGATGCAGCCTTACATGTAAGTTTTGTGCTACTGGCAAAATGAATAGAGAGCGCAATTTAGATTATGATGAAATTTATGACCAAGTAGCTATCATCAATCAGCAAACCCAAGAGCATTATGGGCAAAAGCTAAGCAATATCGTTTATATGGGGATGGGAGAACCATTACTGAATTATAAAAATGTATTGAAAAGTATAGAGCGCATTACTAGCCAAGAAGGTTTAGGAATGGCGAATAGTAGAATTACAGTTAGTACAGCTGGCATTGCCAAAATGATAAAACAATTAGGCGATGATAAAGTAAAATTTAATTTGGCTGTAAGCTTGCATGCTGCAAACGATGCCAAGCGTAACGAAATTATGCCTATTAATGAGTCTAATAATTTAGAAACATTAATAGAGGCTTTAAACTATTATTATGCAGCTACAAAAAACAAAGTAACCTTCGAGTATATTTTGTTTAGTAACTTTAATGATAGTATACAAGATGCAAAAGAGTTAGTAAAAATTTGCAGACAAGTTCCTAGTAAAGTAAATTTAATAGAATATAATCCCGTAGAAGGTGTTGCATTTATTAAACCCGACGAAGAAAGAACAATGGCATTCATGCACTTTTTAGAAGATCATAAAATTACTGCCAGATTGCGCCGCAGTCGCGGAAAAGATATAGATGCTGCTTGTGGCCAATTGGCTAATAAAGCAAAAAATTCTGTGCAATAAAAAAATTGACTGCTAATTTTTTCAGTTGAAATAAAACTGTAATCAAAAATAATATTACCATCATCAATAAAAAATAATCAATCATGGCATACGAAAAAAAATCTGGCAAATCGCCTAGCTACTTTGAAAAAACTTTCAAACCAGCACCCAAAGAAAGAAAAATTACCAACAAAGAATTTAGCAAATTGCCATCAGAAAGAGATGTAAAAAAAGGTGATGATGAAGAAGATAAATACAAACCACAACGTGTAGATTTTAAAAAAATAAATAGCGATAGAAGAAACCGTAGCGAAGGTGGTGTAAGTGGTTATGATAGACGCAAGGCAGACGATGGTAGAAAATCTTTTGGAGATAGAAAACCATTTAATAGCGACAGACGCAGTAATGATGGCGAAAGAAGACCATATAATAATGATAGAAACCGTGAAGGTGGTGAAAGAAAATCCTATGGAGACAGAAAACCATTTAACAATGATAGACGCAGTGATGATGGCGAAAGAAGACCATATAATAATGATAGAAACCGTGAAGGTGGTGAAAGAAAATCCTATGTAGATAGAAAACCATTTAACAGCGATAGACGCAGTGATGATGGCGAAAG
>CAIXQW010000017.1 GCA_903921675.1 uncultured bacterium
CAACACAACAAAGTAAAACATTATAATGGCAAACATAAAACGCGATATACGATTGAGAGTGTACATAGCCTTTTTGGGTATGTGCATTTTTGGAATTGCTATTATATGGCGCGCCACTGCATTGCAAATTGTTAGTGGACCTATGCTACGCGAAAGAAGCAGCAAAGAACATACTCGCATAGGCACATTACAACCAGAAAGGGGGAATATTTATAGCGAAGATGGGGCATTATTAAGTAGTAGTGTACCAGTGTTTGATATATATGTAGATTTTGCTTCTATTCATGCCGATACATTTAAAAACCATGGTATGGAGTTAGCAAAAGAATTAAATAAGTTGTTTAAAGATAAAACTGTAAACGAATATTATACTATTTTATCTGCACAAGAAAACAAGAAAACCCCATCCAGATACTTTTTATTAAAAAACGATATTCGTTACGACCAATATATGGCAATGCGAAGTTTCCCGATTTTTAAATATGGTCCAAATAAAGGTGGATTTATGGCAGATGATATTATCAAACGTACCAATCCATTTGGCATGCTTGGTAATAGAATGATTGGTATGTATCGCCAAAACTCGCAAAGCGTAGGATTAGAAGGAAGCTTTAATAATGTACTTAGTGGCCAAGAAGGGCACCGCATAGAACAAAAAATTGCTGGAGGTGTTTGGATGCCTTTAGATGGTAGTAAAATAGATCCACAAAATGGGAAAGACATAGTGACTAATATAGATGTGAATACACAAGATATTGCAGAAAATGCATTGCTAAATGTATTGACAAAAGAAGAAGCAGCTTACGGCACTTGCATAGTAATGGAAACTAAAACTGGCAAAGTAAAAGCAATGGTAAACCTTGGCAGACAAGCTGATGGAAGCTATTGGGAAGATTACAATTATGCATTAACTCCAATAGAACCTGGTAGTACATTTAAAATTAATGCATTGATGAGTGCAATAGATGATGGCTTTGTAACTATTGCAGATAAAATAAATGCAAGTGGTGGTGTTGCTTATTTTGCAAATCAAAAAATGAGTGATTCACATTTAGGACTTGGTACTATTAGCGTAGAAGAAGCATTTAGCCATAGCAGTAATGTAGCTTGCGCAAAGTTAATTTATAACAATTACAGTAAAAACCCTGAAGCTTACTTAGCGCATTTACAAAAAATGCAAATAGATAAACCAACAGGCATAGACATTGCTGGCGAAAGAAAACCAAGATTTAGTAACGCAGAAGATATGTTTAGCAATCCTGCTTCACTTGCATGGCTGGCTATTGGATACGAAGTAATGGTAACTCCATTGCGCACTTGTATGGTATATAATACTATTGCAAATAATGGTGTAATGATGAAGCCATACATTGTAAAAGAAGTTAGAGAATTTGGAAAAACTGTGCAAACATTCGAACCTACAGTTGTAACAGAAGATGTGTGCAAAAAAGAAACCATTGAACAATTAAAGCAAGCAGCATTTGCAGTGGTAGAAAGTGGAACAGGTAAAGCACTAAAAAATGATGTGTATACTATCTGCGGAAAAACTGGTACTGCACAAGTAGCAGATAAAGGCATTACCTATAAAGACAGAGTGTATCATGGTAGCTTTGTTGGATTTTTTCCAAAAGAAAATCCTTTATATACAATATGCGTGGTTATTAGAACAAAGAAAGGTGCAAATAATTATTATGGTGGGCAGATTGCATTACCTGTATTTAAAGAAGTAGCAGATAGATTATATGCCAATAGCACTGCACAACACACCGCATTACAAAAATCAGAAAAGGTAGAGCCTATTAATAAAAACTACAAAGGCATGAGCACGAATAGCATGCAATTGTTACAAGCCTATTTGCAATGTTTCCCTACAATCAATAGCAGCAATGCTTATATGAGCCAAACTACTGATAGCAATGGCAATATTGTTTTATCTCCACTTGCTATTCAAAAAAATATCGTGCCAAATGTAATAGGCATGGGCTTGAGAGACGCTTTGCAATTGCTAGAAAATCAAGAGTTGCGAGTAATGCCTTCTGGCAAAGGAAAAATTATTTCGCAAAGCATTGCAGCAGGCAGCACTATTCTTAAAGGACAAATCATCAACATTACACTTGAATAATTTAAACAAAATATTATCCAATATTGCTACAATAAACGTTGTAGGAAATACTGATATGCTAATTAATAAAATAAGCATTGATAGTCGTGTATGTGATGCACGCAGCTGTTTTGTAGCTATTAAAGGCACTGCTAATGATGGCCACCAATATATAGACAGTGTAATAAAGCAAGGCACTACTGCAATTGTTTGCGAAAAAATGCCAAGCAATTTAGCAGAAAATGTTACTTATATTCAAGTAGCAAATTCTAGCATTTGCGCTGGGCAAATGGCTAGTAATTTTTACAGCAACCCTTCTTCTCAATTTAAACTAGTAGGTGTAACTGGTACAAATGGCAAAACTTCTGTGGCTACTTTATTGTTTCAATTATTTACTAAACTAGGTTATGTATGTGGTTTAATTAGTACTGTGCAAAACCAAATTGGCAACCAAATAATACCTAGCACACACACTACACCAGATGCTATACAACTGCAAAAATTATTTGCAGATATGCAAGCAGCTGGATGTAGTTATGTATTTATGGAAGTAAGCAGCCATGCAGCACATCAGCATCGCATTGCGGGTGCTACATTTGCAGGTGCATTATTTACCAATATCACACATGATCATTTAGATTATCATCAAACATTCGAAGATTACATTTATGCAAAAAAAATGTTCTTTGATGCATTGCCAAGCACTGCGTTTGCAATCAGCAATATGGATGATAAAAGAGGCATGGTAATGTTGCAAAATACAAAAGCAACAACACATACTTATGGCATTAAAAATTTAGCCAATTTCAAAGGAAAAATTTTAGAAAATAGTTTGCAGGGGTTATTACTAAACATTAATGGTACAGAAGTGCATTGCAAAATGATTGGCGAGTTTAATGCTTACAATTTACTACTTGTATATAGTGCTGCGGTTTCTTTGCATGCAGATAAAGAAGAAGTGTTGGCAATACTTAGCACATTGCAAGGTGCAGAGGGCCGCTTTGATTGTGTAAAAAGTAACACCACCAATGTATTAGGCATTGTTGATTATGCACATACTCCAGATGCATTATTAAATGTATTAGCCACTATACAAAAACTGCGCGAAGGAAATGAGAAAGTATTAACACTTGTAGGTTGCGGTGGAGATAGAGATAGTGCTAAAAGACCTATCATGGCGCAAGTAGCATGTGAGTATAGTGATAAAGTAATTCTTACCAGCGACAATCCACGTACAGAAGACCCTGTGATTATTTTGCAACAAATGGAAGCAGGTGTACCTGTGCATCAATTAAAAAAAGTAATGACTATTGCAGATAGGAAAGAAGCTATTAAAACAATTTGCCAATTAGCTAATGCCAACGACATTATTTTAATTGCAGGCAAAGGCCACGAAAAATACCAAGAAATAAATGGCGTAAAACATCCATTCGACGATAAACAAATCCTAATCCAAACTTTTGAATTACTAGAAAAATAAATTACTAAAATGCTGTATCAATTATTTACATGGTTAAAAACCGAATTTAATTTGCCCGGAGGTGGAGTATTTTACTTTATCACATTCCGTGTGGCTATGGCTGTAATTTTGTCTTTAGTAATTACATTAATTTATGGCAAAAGAATTATTCGCTATTTGCAAGCAAAACAAATTGGCGAAACTATTCGCGACTTAGGTTTACAAGGTGAAACAAGTAAAAAAGGAACTCCTACAATGGGTGGTGTAGTAATAATAGCTGCGATATTGATACCAACTATTTTATTAGCACGTGTAACAAATGTATATGTTTTATTAATGATCATCAGTACAGTATGGTGCGGCATGATTGGATTTATAGATGACTATATTAAAGTATTCAAAAAAAATAAAGAAGGTCTTGCTGGTAGATTTAAAATAGTTGGACAAATTGGTTTAGGAATTATTGTAGGCCTTACCATGTACTACAATCAAAATGTATATATCCAACGCGAAACATCTGAAGGTTTATTAGCAAAAACTAGTGTGGTAGATAAAGTAATAAAAGAAAATATTATAAAAATAGAAAACGGTGTAACGCATACTTATGCTAGAGTACAAAGCCCAGTTACCACTGTTCCATTTTTAAAAAACCACGAGTTTAGCTATGCAAAAGTAGCTAGCCTTTTTGGAGAAAGTGCTATGAGTTGGTTGACGCCTTTGATATATGTATTGTTTGTTATTTTCATTATTACTGCAGTAAGTAATGGCGCAAATATTACAGATGGTTTAGATGGCTTGGCTACAGGTACAAGTGCTATCATTGGCATTTGCTTAGGTGTATTTGCATATTTAAGTGGCAATATTGTTTTTGCAAAATATCTAAACATTATATACATCCCAAACCTCGGCGAGTTGAGTATATTTATAGGTGCGTTTGTTGGTGCATGTATTGGCTTTTTATGGTACAATAGTTTTCCTGCGCAAGTATTTATGGGTGATACAGGCAGCCTTGCAATTGGTGGAATTATTGGAAGCTTAGCCTTAATCATTCGCAAAGAACTATTAATACCAATTATCTGCGGAATCTTTTTTGTAGAATTATTGAGTGTTATTATTCAAGTATCTTACTTTAAAAGAACAAAAAAGAAATATGGCGAAGGCAGGCGAATATTTTTAATGAGTCCGCTACATCATCACTATCAAAAATTGGGTTATCACGAAAGTAAAATAGCAGTGCGCTTTTGGATAGTAGGCATTTTGCTAGCAGTATTAAGCATCGCCACATTAAAAATGCAATAGTGTAAATAGTAGCAAGTAGCAAGACTTGAGTATCAAGAATTAAGAACAAAAAATAATTTAAAAATAAAACAAACAGAATTAAAGAAATAATGAAATACGAATTAATCATATTAGGTAGTGGCGAAAGCGGAGTTGGAGCAGCTTTGCTAGCGCAGCTACATGGTATTTCGGTATTTGTAAGTGACGGCGGAAAAATAAAAGATCAATACAAAAAAGAATTAACGGATGCAGGTATAGCATTTGAAGAAGGTCAACATTCTTTAGATATTATACTAAATGCAAAAGAAGTAATAAAAAGCCCAGGCATTGCTCCTAAAACAGATATCATCAAAAAAATAAAAGAAGCAAATATTAGCATCATTAGCGAAATAGAATTTGGCTATCGCTACAAAGGTAATAGCAAAATTGTAGCTATTACTGGTAGCAATGGTAAAACTACAACTACAAATCTTACTTATTATATTTTTAAAAATGCTGGCTATCATGTAAGTATGTGCGGCAATGTTGGTTACAGTTTTGCACGTCAGATATTTTTAGCCCCTACAGATTGGTATATTATAGAAGTAAGTAGTTTTCAGCTAGATGATATCAAAACTTTTAAACCAAATGTAGCTGTATTGCTAAACATCACTCCAGATCATTTGGATAGATACAACTATAACTTTAGCGAATATGTAGCAAGCAAATTTAGAATAGCAATGAATCAAGACAACAACGATTTTTTTGTTGTGTGTGCAGATGATCAAAGCATAAAAAATAAAATTAACGAATTAGAATCTAATCCTAAAATACTAAAATTTACAATGAACGACAAATTTGAAGACGAAGCAGCTTACATTCAGGAAGAAAGAATGATAATAGATGTAAATGGAGAACTTACTTCTATGCCAGTAGCAGAACTATCCTTAAAAGGAAAGCACAACTTGTATAATGGTATGGCAAGTGGTATTTCCTCACGTATTGCTGAAATCCGTAAATCATCTATTAGAGATGCACTAAGCACTTTTAAAAGTTTAGAGCATCGCCTAGAGACGATTGCTACCATCAAAGGTGTAGAATACATTAATGATAGCAAGGCAACAAATATGAATAGTGTATGGTATGCATTAGAGAGCATGAAAAAACCAACAGTATTAATACTTGGCGGTGTAGACAAAGGAAATGATTATTCTGAAATTGCAGATTTAGTAAAAGAAAAAGTAAAAGGAATTATTTGTATGGGTAAAGACAACTCTCCTATTCATGCAGCATTCGATGGCTTTGGTATACCTGTAGTAGATGTATTAAGTGCACATGATGCAGTGCAAGTTTCTTACAAAATGGCTACAAATGGCGATGCAGTTTTGCTAAGCCCTGCTTGCGCAAGTTTCGATTTGTTTGCTAACTACGAAGATAGAGGAACACAATTTAAAAACGCAGTATTGGAATTGTAATGGAACAACTTTTAAAAAGAACACACGGCGATAGAATAATTTGGGGTACAGTCATTTCATTGTGTCTAGTTAGTTTATTGGTGGTATATAGTGCTACTGGGGCTTTGGCGTATACAAAGCGCGGAGGCCACACAGAGTATTATTTATTCAAGCAATTGGGTGTGTTCTTATTAGGATTTGTAATTATGTGGGCAGCACACAGAGTAAATTATACGGTGTACAGACGCATTGCCGTTTTTCTATTTGCCATCAGCATACCATTATTAATTTATACATTAATAGCTGGTAGAAATTTAAACGGCGCAGCACGCTGGGTGAGTATTCCTGGCATTGGACTTACTTTTCAATCATCTGATTTTGCAAAGCTTGGTTTGTTTATGTTTGTAGCAAGGCAATTAAGCACTTTCCAAAATCAAATTCATGATTTTAAAACTGTAGCAATCAATATATTTTTACCAGTAGGAATTATCGTTTTATTAATTGCACCTGCCAACTTAAGCACTGCTTTAATGCTTAGCATCACAAGCACTTTATTATTTTTTATTGGTAGGGTTTATATGAAGCACTTAGCCATCTTAGCAATTGCTGGAATTATTAGCCTATTATGTATTTATGGTATTTCTAAAATTACAGGAAAAGGGAGAGCAGCAACTTGGGAGCAACGTATTTCCGACTTTGGTAAAAGAGATTCTATAGACCAACAACCTTTCCAAGTGCTACAAGCAAAAATTGCAATTGCAAAAGGTGGATTTTTTGGAGTTGGTCCCGGTAATAGCACGCAAAGAAATTTTTTACCAGAAAGTTTTAGTGATATGGTGTATCCAATTATTATAGAAGAGTATGGCATATTTGGCGGCTTGGTAGTAATATTTTTATACTTATTATTCTTATGGCGCAGCATTGTATTATTCCGCAGATGCCCTTATGCATTTGGTGCATTTTTAGCCATCGGATTAAGTTTTACCTTGGTATTTCAGGCAATGCTAAATATGGCTGTAGGTGTAAATCTTGTGCCAGTTACTGGACTAACATTGCCATTAATCAGCATGGGAGGAAGTAGCGTTTGGTTTACAAGCTTAACCATTGGTATTGTATTAAGTGTAAGTAAATATGTAGAAGAAATGGAAGGCCACAAACAAAAGAAAGATACAATAACAGAACAAATAGAAATCATTGCATAACAGAACAAACATACGAGTAATAATTGCAGGAGGAGGCACAGGCGGCCATATCTTCCCGGCGGTGGCAATTGCCAATGCGTTGATGAAACGCAATGCGCAAAACCAAATTTTATTTGTGGGTGCTTTAGGCAAAATGGAAATGGAAAAAGTTCCTAAAGAGGGTTACAAAATTATTGGGTTGCCTATTGCTGGCTTTAACCGTAGCAATATGCTTAAAAATATTACGCTTCCTTTTAAACTTATAAAAAGTTTATGGTTGGCTAAAAAAGTAGTAAAAGATTTCAATCCAGATGCAGTAGTAGGTGTGGGTGGCTATGCAAGTTTCCCTATTTTAAAAGTAGCGCAAAACCTTGACATTCCTACATTAATACAAGAACAAAATTCTTATGCAGGCAAAAGCAATATGCAATTGGGCAAAAAAGCAAATAGCATATGTGTAGCATACAATGGCATGGATAAATTTTTTGCAAAAGATATTATAACACTAACTGGTAATCCTGTGCGCGCAGTTATAGCTAATGCTGCGATAAATAAAAATGAAGCATTAGCATTCTTTGGTTTACAAGCCAACAAAAAAACAATTTTAATTATTGGCGGAAGCCTTGGTGCTAAAAGCATTAATGATACAATTATAGAGCAGCAGAATACACTACTTGCTGAAGATGTCCAAATACTTTGGCAAACAGGTAAAACATCTTTCGAAAGTGCAAAGCAAAGTGTAATTGGCAAGGAGAATAAAATTAAAGTACTAGATTTTATTCAGCAAATGGATAAAGCTTACGCAGCTGCAGATATCGTAATTAGCAGAGCGGGTGCATTGAGTATAGCGGAATTGTGTATAGTGGCCAAACCCGTTGTTTTTGTGCCTTATCCACATGCAGCAGAAGATCATCAAACTGCAAATGCAATGGCTTTGGTAAATAATAATGCTGCAAGTATTGTAGCAGATGCAGATGTAAAAACCAAACTAGTTCCAGCATTGGTAGCATTAATGGAAGATGAAAACACATGCAATACCTATAGCAAGCAATTAAAACAAATGGCAATTGCAGATGCCGATGAAAGAATAGTAAACCAATTATACAATATTTTGAAATAAAATAATGATAGCGTTAAAAGACATACATAGAATTTACTTTATAGGTGCTGGTGGAATTGGCATGAGTGCCCTAGTACGTTTTTTTAAAGCACAAGGGGCAGTGGTAAACGGCTACGACAAAACTAAAACTGCACTTTGCGAAGAGTTAGAAAATGAAGGTGTAGCAATTCATTATACCGATGATATTGCATTGCTAGATAAAGAAACAAATGTAGTTGTGTACACACCTGCAATACCTGCAGACCACACAGAGCTAAATTGGTATCGCGATAATGATTATTTAGTAATGAAGCGCAGCGATATGTTGCAAATTATTAGCGCTGCTATGCATGCCTTATGCGTAGCTGGCACACATGGCAAAACTACAACTAGTACTATTCTTGCACACATACTTCGTCATACAGGTGCAGGCTGCAATGCTTTTCTTGGTGGCATTAGCGTAAATTATAATACTAATTATTGGGGCAGCACCAATCAAGTAGCAGTAATAGAAGCCGATGAATACGATAGAAGCTTTTTAAAACTACACCCGAATATGACCATTGTAACAGCCATGGATGCAGACCATTTAGATATTTATGGTACCGAAAAAGAAATGCAAGATACCTATGTACAATTTATCAATTCTACATCAGAGGCATTGGTTTATCGTCATGGATTAACACGCAGAAAAGAGTTTACTGTACCTGCCAAATACAGCTATAGTTTGCAAAACGATGCTAGCGATTTTTATGCAAGTGATATTCAAATGCATCAAGGCACCTACACTTTTAATTTTTGCTATAAAGAAGAAGTGCTAACAGCTATGACGCTAAATGTAGGCGGCATGCATAATATAGAAAATACAATTGCAGCAAGTGCTATTGCTTATTTACAAAAAATAGATATTGAAAAAATAGCTGCGGCCGTGGCTGCATACCAAGGCGTAAAGCGCAGATTTGAATATGTGATGAATGATGGCAAGCAAGTATTGATAGACGACTATGCACATCACCCAGAAGAGTTAACTGCATTAATCAAAAGCGCGAAGGCATTATTCCCGAATCGTAAATGTACTGTGGCTTTTCAACCACATTTATTTACACGTACCAGAGATTTTGTAGATGGTTTTGCAGAAAGCTTAAGCCTAGCAGATGAAGTGATTCTATTAGATATTTATCCTGCAAGAGAATTACCAATAGAAGGTATAACTAGTCAGATTATTTTAGATAAAATGACTATAGAGAACAAACATATTTTAAGCAAAGAAGGATTGTTAGATTTTGTAAAAGCTGCTACCCTACCCTTGTTTATTATAGCAGGAGCAGGAGATATAGATAAATTAGTAAAACCTATAAAAAACATATTTGCAGAAAAAGCAAAAGCATAATGGCAAGAGATTGGAAACATATTATTAAACGTGTTGTACTAATATTAGTAGTGCCTGTGATTGTCTTTGCATTCATAGCTACCAATTATTTATCTAAAAACAACGTATGTAAAGATGTAAAAATTAATGTAGAAAACGAAAACATTGTAAAGTTTGTAACGCAAGCCGAAATGAAAAACGTATTGGTAAATGCAAAAAATATTATACCTGGTTCTACTTTATTAAAAAATATTAATATTCAACAATTAGAAACCATTGCATTGAATAATCCGTGGGTAAAAGAAGCTAATATTTATATAGATCATCGAGATGTGGTAAATGTAAACATCAAACAAAAAGAACCTGTGCTTCGCTGGATGAATGGCGATTTGATTCAAAGTTACTTAGACGAATCTGGCAGTGCAATACCTGTAAGCGATGTATATAGTGCTAATGTGCCAATTGTAACTTCTAATAAATTGAATGTTTCTTTGAAAGAACAAAAACTAAAATTGCAAATGGTGGCATTATGTAAGTATATACAACAAGACACTTTCTGGAATGCAAGCATTGCACAAATCAACATCAATCAAAAATTAAAATTTGAGTTAATAACTGTTTTGGGAAATCATATCATAGAATTTGGCGACACTACTAATATGCAAAACAAATTTGCAAGATTGTTTCAGTTTTACAAAGAAGCAATGCCACGCACTGGTTGGAATACTTATAAAAGATTAAGTGTACAATTTGACGGGCAAATAGTAGCAGAAAAAACAGATTCTATGAAAGTAGCTGATGCAAAAAATGCGATACTTGCAAAAATGGAAAAGGCAACTGTAACACCAAAAGCTCCTATAAAAACTCCAATCAAATCCTCTCCAAAACCAAGCATTGCAACAATAAAAACACCTGCAAAGCCCAATACAAACAAAACAGTAGCGCCTCCAAAACCAGTGAAAAACAAACCAAATAAAACACCCACAAAAATAAATACACCAAAACCACAACCTAAGAAAATAACACCAACTAAAAACTCGCAACAAAAACATTAAATATAAAACACACCAAATAATAAAAATGAGCAAAGAATCTCCAATCATCGTAGGCCTAGATATAGGCACCACCAAAGTAGCAGCCATTGCAGGCAGAAAAAACGAATTTGGCAAATTAGAAATACTTGGATTTGGCCGCGCGGATAGCAGCGGTGTAGATCATGGTATGGTGGTAAATATCGAACAGTGTATTCGTTCTATACAAGGCGCTTTGGAAAATTGTTTAATCAACAATCCTAAACTGTCTTTAAAAGAAGTATATGTGGGCATTGCTGGTAGGCATATCAAAAGCTTGCAAACACGAGGAGAACATGTACGCACCAATGCAGAAGATATGATTAGCAAATCAGATATCGAAAAATTAATTCAAGATCAGTTTAAAACATTTATACCTGCTGGCGATCAAATTATCGATATCATTCCACAAGATTTTACAATTGATGGACAAGGCGGTATATTAGATGCAAAAGGAAGAACAGGTGTAAAAATTGGTGCAAACTTTCACATTATTACTGGCGATAAAAATGCAATTCGTAATATCAATCGCTGCGTAAAAGATACCGATTTAGAGATTAGCGATTTAGTACTACAACCATTGGCAAGTGCAGCAGCAGTAATGAGTGCAGAAGAATTAGAAGCTGGTGTAGCTATTGTAGATATTGGCGGTGGTACTACAGACCTTGCAGTATTTTACGATGGCATATTAAAACATACTGCTGTAATTCCTTATGCTGGGGTAAATATCACCATGGATATTAAAAATGGTCTAAATGTATTAAAAGCACAAGCAGAGCAACTGAAAGTACAATTTGGAAACGCATTGGCCAACGAAGCACCAAACAACGAATTTATTACTATTCCAGGAATACGAGGTGCTGCTCCTCGCGAAATTTCTACAAAAAATTTAGCACACATTATAGAAAGCCGCATGGAAGAAATTCTAGAATATGTGGTATATCATTTGCGCCAAATTGGTTTAGATAAAAAATTGGGTGGTGGTATTATTTTGACTGGTGGTGGTAGTCAATTAAAACATTTAAAGCAATTAACAGAATACTTAACTGGCTATAGCGCAAGACTTGGTCATCCGAATGAGCACTTGGCTAGTGGCTATGATGCAGAATTAGACAAACCAATTTATGCAACATGCATAGGATTAATTTTACGTGGTTTTGATGATTACGAAAATAGCAAAATGCGTTTCAGCAGCACAACAGGCAATAGTGTAATGGCGTCTGCACCAGAAAAAACAGAAGTGAAGCAAGCTACAGAAATAGAAGAATCTGCAATAGCTGCAGAGTTCGAAACTCCAACAACTATCTATAGAGAGCCAATTAGTGATACATTAAAAAGGAAATTTGCAATCGGAAAAATTTTCGGCAATGTAAAAAGAGGAATCTTTGGATTGTTTGAAGAAGTAGATGATGCAGAACTAGACGATAGCGATTTTAAATAAATAAAAATATAAAATTCCTTCGAAGTAAAATTCGTAATAAAACAATATAATACTTATACTAACCACAATAAAATTCAAAAACTAAAAAAACAAAACAAATTATCATGATTCAGTTCGATTTACCACAAAAGCAATCTTCTATCATCAAAGTATTTGGTGTAGGCGGTGGCGGCGGCAATGCCGTAAACTACATGCACAATCAAGGCATTGAAGGTGTAGATTTTGTATTATGCAATACTGATATAAAAGCATTGGAGGCTAGTGCTATTCCTTTGAAAGTGCAAATTGGACCAACACTTACCTCTGGCTTAGGTGCTGGTGCAAATCCAGAAATTGGTAAAAAAGCTTGCGAAGAAAGCATTGCAGAAATTACAAACATACTAAAAGACAATACCAAAATGGTATTTGTAACAGCAGGCATGGGTGGTGGAACTGGTACTGGTGGTGCACCAATTGTAGCACAAGTAGCTAAAGAATTAGGTATACTTACTGTAGGTATTGTTACCACACCATTTAGCCACGAAGGAAGAAAGCGTAAGCAGCAAGCAGAAGATGGTATTGCAAAAATGCGTGGAAATGTAGATACTATTTTGGTAATTAGTAATGATAAATTACGTCATCAATTTGGCAACTTAGGTTTTAAAGAAGCCTTTGCAAAAGCAGATGATATATTAGCTACTGCTACGCGTTGTATTACAGATGTAATTAATAGTCGTGGACATGTAATTGTAGATTTTGCGGATGTATGCACAGTAATGCGCGATGGTGGTTCTGCTATATTAGGCAGTGCTGTGGCTAGTGGCGAAAATCGTGCTATGGAAGCTGTAGAAAAAGCAATTAATAGTCCATTATTGAATGATGATGATATAGCAGGTGCAAAATGGATTTTGTTGAACATCAATAGTAGCGAAGGTGCGCATGAGCATACTTTAGACGAAATGGATTTAATACAAAATTACATACAAGACAGAGCAGGCGACAACTGCGATGTAATTCTTGGTACTGGATACGATAATAATTTAGGAGACCAAATTGGTATTACCATTATTGCTACAGGCTTTGAGCATAAAAAAACTGAAGTAGCTTTTGATGCAGAAAAACCAAAACCAG
>CAIXQW010000018.1 GCA_903921675.1 uncultured bacterium
AATGCAATACTAGCACTGATAGAACTTAAAGATACATATTGTGTAATGATAAGCATGGTTACAAATACTACAATTAATAGCAATGCAGCACTAGGTTGAATACTCAATACCATTCCAAATAATGTAGCAATGCCTTTACCCCCTCTAAAATCACTCCAAATAGGAAACACATGCCCAACAACAGATGCAATGCCTAATAATACTTCAAAATTTACAAAAGAATCCTGTCCTTGCGGGAAGTTAGATTGCAATAGAGCTAATTGCACAGCAATTACACCCTTTAGAATATCGCCAATCATTACAATAATGCCGGCTTTTTGGCCTAAAACTCTAAAAGTATTTGTAGCACCTGCATTACCTGAACCATGTTCTCTGATATCTATGCCATAACCTACTTTGCTAACCACTAATGCTGTTGATATAGATCCAAGTAAATAAGCAAGTGTTATTAATATAATTGATAGCATTCTTTTATTGTAATGTTGAATTGCAAATTTAATAAAAATTTAATGAGCCTGCAACTGATAATTATTTTTTGATAAACTGTAAGGCGCACCAATTCTCGATTCTTTTTGTGATTTGCAGGGTAAATCCTGCTGATTCACCGCTTTTCTGCAAGGTTTCTACATCTGTATTCAAAATGCCGCTTACAAATATTTCTCCATTGGTATTCAATATGTTATAAAAGACGGGCATTTGTTTCAATAAAATATACAAGTTGATGTTTGCTAAAATAATATCATATTTATTATTACTTATAACATCCAAATCTCCCTGCAATACTTTAATATTTTCTGCTTTATTCAACTCAATATTTTCAAGTGTATTTTCTACGCACCACTCGTCTATGTCTATTGCATCTATATGATTAGCGCCTTTATATGCAGTATAGATTGCTAACACTCCAGTACCACATCCATAATCTAATACACTTTTATTGTTGCAATTTATTTCCGATATAAATTCCATCATCATTCTTGTAGTAGCATGATGTCCTGTGCCGAAACTCATTTTAGGTACAATAATAATATTATGTGCAGCGCTTGTTATTGATTCATGAAAAGTGGCGCGGATAGCAACCTCTTTATTGATGAATATCGGGTCGTAACTGCTTTCCCAATCAGCATTCCAGTTACGTTGAATTATCAATTGTTTGGCAAATGCTAATTGAAATGGAGCTAAAGTGTCCATTAATACTTTTTCGTTCCAAAGTTGTTCAGGAATAAAGCAATGTAAAGCATCTTCTTCTTCATTAAATCCATCATAATCTTGCTCGGCAAGTAATGCAATTATAATATCGGAAGTATTTTTATTAATAGGGTTAATGGTAATTTGATAATGGTTCATTTTTTCTAAATAAATTAATTAAAATCTGTAATTTGTTTAGCCAATCAAATCTTTGATTTTAGCCACAACAATATCTGCTTCTTGCGTTGTATTATTTCTGCAAAAGCTAAACCGGATTGGCACAATATCTTCTGTACCTTTTACAGCTTTTATTACATGGCTTACACTATTTGCGCCACTACTACAAGCGCTTCCTCCGCTGATGCAAATACCTTCTATATCTAAACTGTACAATAGCATTGCTGCTTTTGGGCTATTTGGAAATGCTACATTTAGAATTGTGTACAATCCATTTTCGCAATCGCCATTTAAGCTTACGCCTTGTATAGATTGTTGTAATTGTTGCCAAAAATAAGATTTAATTGCAGCGATATTTTTACTATCATTAACATATCTTTCCATAGCTAATTCTAAAGCCTTTGTAAAGCCTACTATACCATAAATATTTTCGGTGCCACTGCGCATATTTCTTTCTTGTCCTCCTCCTTCTAACAATGGAGCAATGCTGATGTTTTCATTAATATACAATAATCCGCAGCCTTTTGGCCCATGGAATTTATGTCCTGCACCACTCATTAAATGTACTTTCATATTCTGCATATCTAGCGGGTAATGTGCTAAAGTTTGCACTGCATCGGTATGGAAAATAGCATTGTGTTTTTCGCAAATTGTGCCTACTGTTTCTACAGGTAGGATATTCCCTATTTCATTATTGCCATGCATTAAGGTAACTAATGTTTTATCAGAAGCATTAGCTAATAAGTTTTCTAAATCTTGTAAATCCACGTGTCCATTTGGCAAGAGCTTTACAAAACTAAGTTTCACTTTTCCTTTTTTTGCTAATGCTTCCACTGTATGTAAAGTAGCATGGTGCTCAATAGCACTACTAATAATATGTGTACATCCTAAATCATTTACAGCCCCAAGAATAGCTGTATTAGTACTTTCTGTGCCACCACTTGTAAAAAACACTTCGGCAGGTTTGGCATTTATAATTTTTGCAACACTTTTTCTAGCAGCTTCTATAGCCATTTTGGTTTCTCTCCCATAGCTGTAAATGCTAGATGGGTTGCCAAATTTTTCTGTTAAAAATGGCATCATTGCTTCTAATACAATTGGGTCCAAGGCAGTAGTAGCAGCATTGTCAAAATAAATTCGTTGCATCATTTGACACAAAGGTAATTAATAGACTAGTGAATGAATTGTGAATTAGAAAAAGTACAATAAATGTCAGCTTTACAGCGATTTACAGTATTAAGTACTCTATTATTATTTTACGGTAATATGCAATTTTCATTTTAACTTTACCAATTCAAAAACGTAAAGACAAAACGCTTTAATAAGGATGACTAAAATTACCGCAGCAATTACCGCCGTAGGTGGATACGTGCCAGATTATATTTTGACCAATGCAGAATTGGAGAAATTAGTAGATACAAACGACGAATGGATAACCACAAGGACAGGCATCAAGGAGCGTAGAATTTTAAAAGGAGAAGGGAAAGGCACTAGTGATATGGGTGTAGAAGCGGTAAAAGATATTTTACGTAAAACTGGTATCAAACCAAATGAAATAGACTTATTAATTTGTGCTACTACTACACCAGACTTTCAGTTTCCCGCTACTAGTAATGTAATTACCGATAAAGCTGGATTGAGTAATGCATTTGGTTATGATATTAATGCTGCATGCAGTGGCTTTTTATTTGCGCTAACTACTGGCGCACAGTTTATAGAAACAGGCAAATACAAAAAAGTAATTGTAGTAGGTGGCGATAAAATGAGTAGCATTATGAATTACGAAGACCGTGCTACTTGTATCATTTTTGGAGATGGCTGTGGAGCAGTGCTTTTAGAGCCTGATATAGATGGTTACGGCGTAGTAGATAGTGTATTAAAAAGTGATGGAAGTGGCAGAGCATACTTGCACCAAAAAGCAGGCGGCAGCGTTAAACCTGCTACGCATGAAACAATTGATGCTAAAGAGCATTATGTGTATCAAGAGGGGCAAACTGTTTTTAAATTTGCTGTAACCAATATGGCAGAAGTAGCTTACGAAATTATGGAAAGGAATAATTTAACTAGTGAAGATATTGCATGGTTGGTACCTCATCAGGCCAATAAAAGAATTATAGATGCAACTAGAATTAGAATGGGATTGCCAGAAGAAAAAACTATGCTCAATATTCAGCGATATGGCAATACGACCAATGGTACTTTGCCATTGTGTTTATGGGATTGGGAAAAAGATTTAAGGAAGGGTGACAATATTGTACTTGCTGCTTTTGGTGGTGGTTTTACATGGGGCGCTACATATATTAAATGGGCTTACGATGGCTCTAAATACCATCAATAAAAATATACTAACTATTATGAAATTCAGCGTAATTTTATTTTTAATTATTAGCAATTTTGCTATTGCACAAATACCTGCAGGTTATTACAATGGCTGCGGGGGTAGTGGCAATGCTTTAAAATTAAAAGTGCATAATGTATTGAAACAAAATCATGCTTCATTAGGCTATGCTAGTTTGTGGAATAGTTTTTATACTACAGATGTAAAGCCAAATGGTAAGTTGTGGGATATGTATAGTTTTGTATTTAGTGGCACACAGCCGTATGAATTTACTTTAGGTACAAATCAATGTGGACAATATTCTGCAGAAGGTGATTGTTATAATAGAGAACACACATGGCCACAAACTTATTTTGGTTCGGCAGATCCAATGGTGTGCGATTTACACCAAGTTTTTCCAACAGATGGGCATGTAAATGGAGTACATGGCAACGACCCTTATGGCATTGTAACAAATGTAAATAAAACAACTTTGCAAGGTGCCAAAAGTGGTAATAGTAATAGTTACAGCAGTTGGTCTAATAATGTATTTGAACCCATTGACAGCTTTAAAGGCGATATTGCAAGAGCTTATTTTTACATGAATGCACGCTATACCACAGAAGATGCAGGATGGGGAAATTGGACCATGGCTAATGGTGCAGAGTTGACATCAGAAGCAATAACCTTATTGCTAAACTGGCACCATTTAGATCCTGTAAGTCAGAAAGAAATTGATAGAAATGAAGAGATATTTAAAATTCAAGGCAATAGAAATGCATTTATAGATCATCCAGAATTTGCAGATTGTATTTGGGGTACTACAACGTGTGTGGCATTGACGAATAAAGATGTAGTAAAAAATAGTTATTCTATTACAAGTACAATGAATGAATTGATTGTAAATTCTACTAGCATAGATGGAGATATTCAATTTGAGATTTATAATTTGAATGGACAATTATTGATAAAAAATAATTTAGTGGGTAATAAAATTTCTATTGCAAATTTAGTAGAAGGAATGTACTATATCAAATTGAATAACAGTAATAATACTTATACAAATCGTTTTATAAAATAAATGAATAATTACCAATTGCTTTTAGATGTCACAAAGGCCAAAGATGCTGCATTGATAGCAGTTAGTAAAACAAAACCTATAGAGGATATTAAAGTAGTTTATTTACAAGGGCAGCGCATATTTGCCGAAAATAAAGTGCAAGAAATGTGCGAAAAATACGAGCATCTGCCTAAGGATATCCAATGGCATTTAATAGGGCATTTACAAACCAATAAAGTAAAATATATTATACCTTTTGTACATACTATACAAAGTGTAGATAGTTTAAAGTTGTTGCAAGAAATTCAAAAGGAGGCAAAGAAAATATTTAGAAGAATAAATATTTTGTTGCAGTTTCATATAGCCACAGAAGAGACTAAATTTGGATTAAGTCTACCAGAAGCCCAAGATATTTTAGAAGGATTACAAGCAAACCCTGAGCTATACGATTGCATCAATATTTGTGGAGTGATGGGTATGGCTAGTTTTACTGATGATGCAGCACAAGTGCGCAAGGAGTTTGCTAGCTTGAAAAATATGTTTATCATTTTAAAAAATACTTATTTCCCGTTTACTAGTAGCTTTAAAGAAATTAGTATGGGTATGAGTGGCGATTATCAAATTGCTTTAGAAGAAGGTAGCACTATGATTAGAGTTGGTAGTTTGTTGTTTGGCAGCAGAGTTTAGAGTATAAAGTTTAAGGTTGCATGAAAATTTGTCAATTACTGATTGGCGGGATATTTTATTTAAAAGACTAATTCTATTTTCTTGGCTTAACTTTGTGGTCAATTATAAGTACACATGACAATCGATAACTTTTATTCCATATTATTAACCCACTTTACAGCAAACACATTCATTAAAGCTACACTTGGCAATACGCGCAGTAAGGCAGATGCATTGAAAAATGTATTAATAAAACCTGTAAAAATTAAGGAAGAAATTAAATATAGTTTTGTATTTAGAAATGCAACCAATGACATTACAAAAAATTTCTATGCTACAGAAGCACTAGAACAAATCCAAGAATTATTGCGAGATAATTTTTTAAATGCCGATGTATTTACAATAGAAAATAATTTTCATGTGATGCAAAAGAAAACTGGTGAAGTAAAAATTGTTCAGAGAAAAGCAAATGCATCTGCTATCGAAATTTCTTTGGAACATAACCATCAAAAAACAAGATTGATAGGGCAAGACAATAAAAAATATTTACAAGCTTTAGGAATTTTAAGCACTAGTGGCGAAGTGAAAAAAGAAATGCAACACAAGTACAAGCAAATAAATAGATATGTAGAAATTGTAGCAGATGTATTGCGTGATGCAAATGTGCAAACCAATTTACATATTGTAGATATGGGCAGTGGTAAAGGATATTTGACTTTTGCATTGGCAGATTATTTGCTACAACAAAAAAATAATGCCACATTTGTAGGTGTAGAAATGCGCAAGGATATGGTGGATTTGTGTAATAATATTGCTACACAAAGCGGGTTTACAAATCTGCAATTTGTGCAAGGAACAATACAAGAAACGAATGTGCCAAATATGAATGTATTAATTGCTTTGCATGCATGCGATACTGCTACAGATGATGCTATCCATAAAGGAGTAGCAGCAAATGCAGAAATTATTATTTGTGCACCATGTTGCCACAAGCAAGTGCGCAAAGCTATGAAACCTAATGCTACCTTGCATGCTATTACTAAACACGGTATTTTATTAGAGCGCCAAGCTGAATTAATTACAGATGCATTGCGCGCTTTATGGCTAGAAAGCAAAGCTTATAAAACAAAAGTATTTGATTTTGTAGATGTAAACGACACACCCAAAAATGTAATGATTGTAGCAACAAAAATCAAACGCAGCACCGCTGAATTAGAAGGCTATACACAACAGTTTATAGAATTGAAAAATATGTTTGGGGTGGAGTGGTGCGATATAGAAAAAGAATGACTTACCAATGACATTCAATTTAATTGTTAGCACTATAAAATGTTTGCCAAGTATGCCAATACATTTGATATGCAGAAACAGTTTGTAAATCTGTAAACTGTGGATTTATACTTTTGCCAAACATAGTATACTGTATATTGTTACAGGTTAGAGTGTCGTTTTGTAATGTAAATAGTTGTTTTTCGTTTTGTCTTTGTAATGCTGTAAAACTTATATTGTCCTTAGCTAAAATTAATACAATAGGTACATTGTTTACCATATCATGAATAATTCTTTCTTGTTTTAATTTATTCCAATCAATGGCTTTGCTTTTGCCATTAATAGTAATACCTACTACCCAAGATTTAGCATGGCAAGATGCTGTGTCTAAGTTTGTTAGACTGCCATTGAAATGACCTCTTTCGAACTTTTGCATAGCTTTATATTCTGCACTGAATTTATTATCGCCTTGCATGATTAGTGTATTTGGATGCAATGCTATCCATTTATCCAAAGTGATTTGCAGCGAAGGGAATTCAGGTAAGTGAAGTCCTTTGTTTTTTCCAGCAACAGCCTCACCTGTAGCTTGGCGCCACCAAGAGTGTGTGACATTATCTTCAAACATGGCATTAAAATGATCCATGCCTACCAAACTGAAATTTAAAATAGAATTATTTACAATAGGCTCAAATACTTTGGCAGTGCGGCATACAGTGCAGTAGGTAATCATAATTGGTTTGCCGCCTATGCTGTCTCTTACCTGATGATGGTATCCTAAATATTGTATGGGATAAGCCTTGGCTTGGCCATTGTAGGAAATACCAATGACTAATTTATTTGTATCTACTGTATTTGTTTTGGTGTCTGCTAATATTAATTTACTTACTTGTAAAAACATAGCATCAGCTGCCATTTTAAAATTTGCAAAGTAAATTATTGCACCAACAATTAGTAGGCAAACGCTAGGAAAAATTTTTGCGGATGAATAAGTTTTTTTTATTCCTATAAATAAGAATGCTATAAAAAGTAATCTAAATATCCATCGCCAAGAATATAAAAAATAGGCAATGCCAATACTATTCATTTCTTGGCTGCCTGGCATTGGCATTATAAAATATACACTTGCAATTTCAAATAATAGCAATCCTAAAGTCCCTAAATAAAATAATTTTTTCATAGTTGAAGGTTATATTGTTACTAAATTTTATACCCATTTTTTGGCCTATAATAGCCTTTCTCTTTCAGTCGCAAGGCCATTTCTGTGTAATATGTATCGTCAGTAGGTGCTATAGTCGCAAGGCCATCTACGTATCTGTTGTAGAAGCAAAATAACGCAGCTATCATAATCGTATCATGAATTTCTAAATCTGAAGCACAATTTATTTTTGCATGTTCTATTGCTTGTGTGCTTACAGCTTTACCGCTTTCCTGCACTTGTAAAGCAATAGCTAGTAAGGCTTTTAGTTTATTACTAATTGGTGCATTATTATAATTTTCCATCACCATTTTTGTTGTATTATTTTCTGCTAAAAATGCATTTGCCGTCGCCGCATGAGAAGTAGTGCAATAAACACATTTATTTTGGTTAGATACTGCCGCAGCTATTAACTCTCTATCGGCTTCAGACAAGGTGGAATCTCCACGTAGTAATAGTTGAGTTAATTCTCTTAATGGTACAGATGCATCTTTGCGATATTCTAGCAAACCTGTTACACCAGGTAAATTATTGTTTAAAGAAATGTGTGGCATATTTTTTTTGAATCTATTTAAACAAATATAATTTTTTTATTTTACTATTCTTAAATTTAGAAAAATAAAAAAACACTTTGCTTGTCGCAAAGTGTTTTTAGGGGAACTTAATAAAAAAATAATGGTATTGATTTTCAAAAAAAATAGGAATGCTTTTTTGTTGATGTAAAGATGTATCCATCTCGCAAAATAGTTGCAGTAAAGTTTCCCAACGGTTGATTTTGTTTTCCAACGTATTGGATAGATTTGCATTAATCCAAATAGTCAGTTCTATGAAAATGACTGTTATCGGAAATTTCCAATGGGTATTTTTTAAACCAAGTTAAAAACAAAGCAAATTCTTCTTTGTGTGCATCTGCCCATGTTTTCATCTCTGATTCATTACCCTGATTAAATAGCCAATAGTTATAGGCTTCAAATATTTTTGCTGTATTCATTTGCTGTTGGTAGTCAAATAAAATATTTGGATATTTTTTTTTGTGCATTTCTACATACTTATTTAATACATTTTTTCTAATACTATTTAAAGTTGCAATGTTAATTGCATCAATGCCATTTGCTGAAGATTGCAGTATTTTCTCTAGTTGATTGCCATAAGTAAATGGCAAATCACTATCGTGTTTTAAATTGTCTTTTAATTCTTCTTGTGTAAAATTTACTACAATTATATTGTTAGGTTTAAAAATAAATCCTTGCTTATAAGTTTCAAATAATAGTTTACTCATTTCCAAAGTTCGCTTGCTACCTCTTTCTATATTCATAAATATTTCTCCGTATAGCAATCCCCATATTTTATTATCCGAGGCACAAAACAATTTAGCAGTGTTGTAATAATTACTTGCATAATAGGGGTCTACTTGTATTCCTTTTTCAAAAAAATTCAAAGCTATGCTAAATTCTTTTTGAGCAAGATAAACAACGCCAGTTTCCGAATATAATTTTCCACTATTCGGAAATTTTTTAATGCCTTTTTTATAAATTGCTAATGCCTTTATGTGGTTGAATTCATTGTCGTAACTATTACCAAGTAATTGATAAAATTGGTCTGAAGCTTTTGCATTGTTGATGATTTTTTCTAAAATAGCTATAGCATTTTTATAATCACCTTGTATGTAGTAGCAATAAGCTTTTTCGTAAGTGATATCTATATTTTTATTGTCTAGTTTTTCTGCTTCTAGTAATAAAGCTAGCGCTTCTTTATAATTGCCTCGGTCTTCTAAAAGTATTGCTGTTGTATATTTTTCTGTCGCTTTATCAGCATTGGTTTGTGCATTGCAAAAGCTACTAATTAAACACAACAATAAAATTATACATAATTTCATAGCTCCAAAGGTAGCAGTAATTTATACGTAAAAAAAGCGTACAAAATATTTTATGGTAATTTTAAATTTTTATAGAAACAGTAAAGAATGAAAAGTATTACTTATTATCTGTGTAGTTCTAATATACCTAAGATGGTAGTTAATATTTTATTTTCACGAATTGGCATGATTAGTCGATAGCATTTTTCTTATTTTTGTTAAATAAGAAAATCAAAGCTAACACCCAAACATAATTTTGTATCTTAGCATATCCTTTAAAAAATTTAATCTACAAAATTAGTATGACTAAAAAAATATTGATTATTTGCCTCTTTTCAATTGGCTTTTTATTGGAAAGCTCTAATAAGCTTTTTGCAACACATGCTGCAGGTGGCGAACTTACTTATGAGTGGGTGTCTGATTCTACTTATCATTTTATCTTTAAATTCTACAGAGATTGTTCGGGAGTGAACGAGCCGAATTCAGTGGATTTTTGTTATTCTAACCCATGCAGTGGCTCTACCTATTCTACCTATTTAAATAAAATGTTTACTACACCTTCTGGTGGTTCAAATGGATTAAGTGTAAGTACTGGATGCCCGGGTAATCCAACTAGTTGTAATGGTGGTACTATTCCTGGATATAAAGAGTGGTGGTATGAACAAACAATTACATTGCCTGCAAGGTGTGCAAATTGGGAGTTTCATGCATTTATCCCTAGCAGAAATAATGGTATTACAAATTTAAATAATGCTTCTACTAAAAATTTATATGTACAAGCAACATTAAACAATTTAGTTGCACAAGGCAACTCATCTCCTTATTTTACAAATCCTCCAGTACCTTATGTATGTATTGGGCAACCTTTTTCATACAATAATGGTACTGTAGAAAACAATGGCGATTCGTTGGTGTTTGAAAGTATTCAACCATTGAATGGTGGCTGCACAGGCAATGCTGTGAATATTAATTATAGCAGTGGTACTTATAATGTAAATAATCCATTCGCTTGCACTAATACCTTTAGTTGCAATAGTGGCACCGGTACTGTTTCTTTCACTGCAAGTTCTCAACAGATAGTCGTGGTTACTGTAAAATGTAAAGAGTACAGAAACGGTGTGTTGATTGGTTCTGTAATGCGAGATATTCAAATAGTGATTAGAAATTGTAATATACCAGTGCCTAATCAAAACCTAATTCAAAGTTCTATTGTAAACGCAAATTTCAATACATCATTAGGTTATTTGGTTCAACCATGTCATAATAATATTCCATTGCAGTTTTGCTTTTTAGTTACTAGTACAAACCCTGCTGCTATTTTAGTACCTAGCGATAACCATGTGGCAGCATTGTTGGGTAGTTCTGTATCTTATACAAATGTTGGTACAGATTCTGTTATAGGATGCATTTCGTGGTTGCCTTCATTATCAGATACTGGATTAAATTTTTTAGTAGTAAATGTAAAAGACTCTACATGTAGTGTTGGTTCGCCGTTTATTGCTACAAATACACTTACCATCCCATTATTTATTGGAAATTATATTGGTGTTTCTCCACCTACTGTTACTAATGTTATAAATTGTAATAGTCCAAACAGTGGTTCTATTGCTAGCAATGTAGCTTCTAGCACAAGTCCGTTAGTTTATACTTTATTGCCAAATAATATTTCCAATAATACAGGTGCATTTAATAATTTATCGGCAGGCATGTATACTCTTACCGTAAGTGATGCAAGTACATGCACGCAGTCTACAACTTTTGCAATGATAGTGCCCAATGCGCCAATATTCGATTCTGTGAACTCTAAAGATGTCACTTGTAATGCAAATAATGGTGTAGTGTATGCTTTTGTAAATGGTGGTACAGGCAGTATAACTATCCATTTATTGCCAACAGCTCAAAGCAATTCAACAGGTGTGTTTACAGGGCTTAGTGCTGGTGTATATACGCTTGTGGCAATCGATGCAAATGGTTGTTCAAATGCTACAATTATAAATGTTGGAGATGTGCCTACTCCTAATATTTTAGTGAGTTTTACCTCCTTGTCTTGCAATTTAGATACTACGTCAATTATTGCGAATGGTATAAATAGCCCAGCACAACCATTTACATTTTCTATTAATGGCGGTGGGTTTTCTGCTAATTCTGCATTTGTAAATATTTCTGCAGGAACATATACTATAGCTTTAAAAGATACTAATTTATGTACAACTGATACTACTGTTACAATAGTTGATCCTTTGCCAATCGTCATTACTAGTGTTACAACCACATCTCCTAGTTGTGTGCCGGGTGTAGATGGAAGTTTGCAAATAAATGCTGTAAATGGGCAAGGTGCAATTGTATATTCTATTGATAATGGTTTGAATTTTTATTCTAGTAATATTTTTAATAATTTATCTGCAGGTACTTATTCTATAGTTGTAAAAGATACAAAAATTTGTAGTACATCAAGTGTTGTTATTATTAATAATTTAGTACCTCCAACAATTGCACTAAGCACATATTTAAATAGTACTTGTAGTTTGGCAAATGGTAATATTCAGGTTGTTGGCATAGGAGGAAATGGAGCATTACAGTATAGTATCAATCCAGCAGGTAGCATAAATAGTTCAGGATTTTTCTCCTCACTAACTGCTAATTCTTATACATTGTCTGTAGTAGATAGTAAAGGTTGTAGTAATGCTATTACAAAAGTAATAAGCACTTCTCCATTGCCTATTATAAATTCTATTAATTCCACGCCCAATACGTGCGGCTTGAATAATGGTAATATTACAGCAATTGCATTCAGCGGAACAGGAACATTAAATTATTCATTGAATAGTATTACCAATCAAACAGGTTTATTTGTTGGGTTGTCAAATGCCTTTTATTTACTTACAGTAAGCGATGCAAATAATTGCATTGCTACTTCTAATGTTATAGTGCAAAATTTACCAAGTCCTAGCTTTTATGCTATATCTACACCTATTTATTGTTTTGATGGAAGTAATAGTACAATAATTGTAACAGCAGCAACTGGTAGTGGTGTGCCTGTATTATATAGTTTAAATGGTAGTACATACCAAACAGCAAATACTTTTTCAAATAACCCATTTGGCAACTATACCATTTCTGTAAAAGATACCAATAATTGCATTACTTCCGACACATTGGCTATTGCTCAGCCAACCCAAGTGCAATTGCAAAATATTATTACAAGTATTCCTGCATGTAATCCGGGTAATGATGCTACAATTACTTTTAATGCAATTGGTGGAGTTGGTGGTTACACTTATCAATTAAATTTTTCTGCACCTCAGTCTAATGCTGTTTTTAATAATTTATCGTTTGGTAATTATACAATCCAAGCTGCAGATATCAATGGCTGCAGCACCACAGCACTTGCTTCAATTATTGCTCCTTCCCCTCCAATATTTTCATCTAGTATTGCCAGTAATGAAATTTGTGATAGAGGTGATGGCAGCATTTCTGCTACCGCAATTGGTGGTACAGGTGCAATCAACTATACTTTATTGCCAAGCACAACAAATGCCTCAGGTAATTTTACAAATTTGTCAGCAGGTATCTATACCATTAATGCAATAGATGCAAATAA
>CAIXQW010000019.1 GCA_903921675.1 uncultured bacterium
TAAATGACTTAAGAGTATAACCTGTGGCTTTTTTATATTGTTTGTTCTTCAATATCTTGTTTGAACCAATTCTAGTATTGAAATATTCTTTTGATGGGTGTGAACCTATAAAATCTACTTTGTAACCGTTTTTGGTTTTACCAATAACGTTTTTACCATAGGCAACTGTGTAAGTACCTTTTTTATCTTCACGATTCATATTCTTTTTAACCCAAGCGTGTGCTTGATCATATGGAATATCTAAAGCTGACATAAATGCTCTAACCACCAACCACGAAAGTAAATTTTAAGCAATAAAATAAATGAAGCAAACAATAAAATATGGGCAAAGCCCACAACACAAAACTCGCAATGGCAAAGCCATTGGAGAGCGGAATAATCAATCAACAAGAATGACATCTTCTATTAATGTGCCTAGTGGTTTGTATATTGCAAAATTTATTGTAAATGACATCACTATTCAGAATATTAAATTTGTAAAAGAATAATGCCACGCTTATTTATAGGAATAGCATTTTTATTATTTTGGAATAATAATTATTGCCAGACACTTTATATTGGAAATACTTGGGGAGTTGGGTTTTATCCTGCTGTAGTTATGGATTTTAATAATAATTTAAAAATTGATACTATTGAAGGTACTAGAGATAGTATTTATTATCAATATGCACTTGGCTATGGAGGAAGCAATATTTCAGATAAAAATGGCAAATTTTTATTATCTTCTAATGGATATTGGATATATAATAAAACTGGTAGTGTTATTAAAAACGGAAAAGTGAATTCACCTTATGGCTCAGGATTAAATAATGATAATTCTTGGCTTTTCTGGACACAAATGTCTACCATCTTACCCAAATCGGGTAATCAGTATTATGTATTTACAAGTGGCATGAGTGACAAAGCCTTTGGACAATGGAAAAATGGAACAACATATGATGATGCTTTTTTTGATTTTTTGTGTTATCATATAGTAGATTTGGATGCTAATAATGGGCAAGGAGAAGTAATTAGCAAAAATAATATTTTGCTACAAAATGCTTTTTTATGCTATGATAAAATGGCTGCTGTGCAGCATGGCAATGGCATAGATTGGTGGCTGGTAAAGCCCCATAAAAAAAAGCACCAGTTTTATTTGTTTTTGGTTACAGCCAGTGGCATTACCCTTGCAGATAGCATTGCATATCCGCAACCCGATATGGAATTAAATCAACCTCAAGGGCAGAGTGTATTTAGTGAAGATGGCACACAGTATGCATTTGTAAATGAAAATTGGAAACAAGAAGATAGTAATGTGCATTACTACCACTTTGATAGATGCACAGGCAAGTTTAGCAATTATCGAAACTTTAAGCTACCATTTGCCAAAAACAATGGTGGCGACCAACAAAATGGAGTTGCTTTTAGCCCAAATGGCAAATATTTGTATGTAAGTAGTAGGAGAAATTTGTGGCAAATTGATTTGGCTAATGCTAATGATTATAATTATTATAAAATTCCACCTCCTGATACTTTAGGAAGTTTTCCTGTAAATTTTTTAAATATGAAACTAGCACCAAACGGCAAAATTTATATTGGTAATAGAAGTGCACAACGTGAATGGAGTTATATAGATAAACCAAATGAATTTGGCTTGAATTGTGCACTGCAATACAAAAATTTAAAGCAAGATTTAACCTATTTAACAATTCCTCCCAATAACCCTAAATACGATATGGGAGTGCTAAAAGGTAGTGCATGCGATACTATCAGAGCAGTGCCACAAAACTGGCTGCTGTATCCCAATCCAGCCTCTAACAACATAACCTTAAAAATACCAAATAGTAAGCAAGGTGCTAGCCTACAACTGCAAGTATATAATTTATTAGGGCAAAAAATTATAGATAAACAAGTGCTAATTTCTGTTGATTATGAGGCAATATTGGATGTAGCAAGCTTGGCAAGAGGCATTTATATTATAAAAGCAAAATATGGGACTGAGGAGTTTATTAGTAAATTTTTAAAGGAGTAAGTGGTCTGAATTTTATTAATTGCCTAATTTATAAGCTGTAACTATGCATTTCGTAACATATTTTTTACAAACAAATTGTTAAAAATTCTAACATTTGCCAAAGAAAACAAATATAATGCCAAATTATTTTGGATAGTACACAATTATTTGTCACCTTCGCAGTCCGAAAAAAACTATGGGTAAACAACCACTAATAAAGCAAGACGGCGAAATCGTAGAAGCATTGAGCAACGCAATGTTTAGGGTTCGTTTGGAGAATGGGCATGAGGTGGTAGCTACAATCTCTGGTAAAATGCGTATGCACTACATCCGTATTATGCCAGGTGATAAAGTAGGAATGGAAATGAGCCCTTATGATTTAACACGCGGTAGAATTAATATTAGATACAAATAATAATATAAAAAATGAAAGTAAGAGCATCAATTAAAAAACGTAGCGTGGACTGCAAGATTGTTCGTCGTAAAGGTCGTTTGTACATCATCAACAAGAAAAATCCTCGTTTTAAACAACGTCAAGGATAATTTTCTAGTTAACTAGTTTAAAATTAATCATTTAATATTTATAATTAATAAAGAATGGCTCGTATAGCAGGTATAGATTTACCAAAAAACAAAAGAGGCGAAATAGGCTTAACTTACATTTACGGTATTGGTAAAAGTACAGCACAAAATATTTTAGCGCAAGCAGGTATTGATGTAAACAAAAAAGTAAAAGATTGGAACGACGAAGAGCAAACTGCTATTCGTAACATCATTACTGGCGAATTTAAGGTAGAAGGTCAATTGCGTAGCGAAACCCAAATGAACATCAAACGTTTATTGGATATCGCTTGTTATCGCGGTTTACGTCATCGTAAAGGTTTACCATTACGTGGTCAGCGTACTAAAACAAATAGTCGTACTCGTAAAGGTAAGCGTCGTACCGTTGCAGGTAAGAAAAAAGCACCTAAGAAGTAATCTAGTAGCCAATGGCAGGTATCTATTCCTTGCTTGCTAATGGCTTTAAACAATTTTTAAAGGAATATTATTTTATATAAACCATAATAATGGCAAAAGGAACAAACGCTAAAGCAGCAGCAAAAAAAAGAGTAGTTAAGGTAGACGCTCAAGGTGATGTACACATTAGTGCTACATTCAACAATATCATCATTAGTATTACTAACAAAACTGGTCAAGTAATCAGTTGGAGTAGTGCTGGTAAAATGGGTTTCCGTGGTAGTAAAAAGAATACACCATACGCGGCTCAGTTGGCAGCAGCAGACTGTGCAAAAGTAGCAATGGATGCAGGCATGAAGCGTGCAGATGTATTTGTAAAAGGTCCAGGTGGTGGTCGCGAAGGCGCTATCCGTAGTATATCTACATCTGGTATCGAAGTTACAACTATTACAGATGTTACTCCATTACCACACAATGGCTGTCGCCCTCCAAAGAAAAGAAGAGTATAGTTCTTATACATATTTTTACCACCCACAATAGTGGCCATGGTAAAGCCGCATAACACATTCATTTTAATAAAAAGGGTGATTGATTGATTTTTAGGTTTTTTACTGATCAATTCACCGAATTCTAAAAAAACCAAAAATGAAAATTTAATATGGCACGTTACACAGGTCCAAAAACCAAAATCTGTAGAATTTTCGGAGAGCCTATCTTAGGAAATCCAAAAAATCTAGACAAAAACGCAAATCCTCCAGGTCAGCATGGTGCTAACCGTAAGCGTAAGCAATTAGGAGAATATGCATTACAATTGCGCGAGAAGCAAAAAGCAAAATACACTTATGGTGTATTAGAGCGTCGTTTCCGCAATACATTTGAAGAAGCTGCTCGTATGAAAGGAGTAACAGGTGAAAACTTGATTCGCCTTTTGGAAGCGCGCTTAGATAATGTGGCTTACCGTATGGGTATGAGTCCTACTCGCCCCGGTGCACGCCAGTTAGTATCTCACAAGCACATTACCGTAAATGGTATTATTTGTAATATCCCTTCTTACATCTGTAAGCCAGGTGATATCATAGCTATCAAAGAAAAAGATAAAACAAACACTGGATTAACTAGTTTAATGCGTGGCAAAAATCCAAAAATCACTTGGTGCGATTGGAACGATGCTAGCATGAGTGGTACATACCTTGCTCATCCAGAAAGAGAAAGCGTTCCTGAAAATATTAAGGAGCAATTAATAGTAGAGCTTTACAATAAGTAATCTTTATAATATTTTAATAATCAAATAAATACACTTACCATAATGGCAATATTAAACTTCCAAAAGCCCGATAAAATCGTTCTTCAAAAAGCAACAGACTTTGAAGGTCAGTTTGAATTCCGCCCCTTAGAACCGGGTTACGGAGTTACTATCGGCAATGCACTTCGTCGTGTATTATTAAGTTCGCTTGAAGGTTTTGCAATTACTTCTATCCGTATAGATGGAGTAGATCATGAGTTTACTACGGTAAAAGGAGTTAGTGAAGATGTTACTGAAATTATCTTGAACTTAAAGCAAGTTCGCTTTAGAAAGAAAATTGAAGGAGAATTCACTCACGAAAGAATTGAATTAAACATCAAAGGTGTTACAGAATTTAAAGCTGCACACATCGCAGAAGCTACTAATACTTTCGACATCATGAACCCAGATTTATTAATCTGCACCATGAATGAAAATGCTTCTATGAAAATAGAATTGAATATTGGTAAAGGTCGTGGTTATGTACCGGCAGACGAAAACAAGCAAAAAGATGTTCCATTTGGCGTAATTGCTATCGATAGCATTTACACACCAATTGTGAATGTAAAATACTCTATCGAAAATACGCGTGTAGAGCAACGTACAGACTACGAAAAATTAATTTTAGAAGTAGCTACAGACGGCACTATTCATCCAGAAGATGCTGTAAAACAAGCTAGCCGTATTTTAATTCAACACTTGATGTTGATTACAGACGACAATATTACTTTTGATAGCGGCGAAAACGAAAAAACACACGTAGTAGATGAGCATACTTTGAAATTGCGTCAAATCTTAAAAACTCCATTAGAGGATTTAGATTTAAGTGTTCGCGCATTCAACTGCTTGAAAGCTGCAAAAATTAATAGCTTAAGCGAATTGGTGCAATACGAGCAAGACGAGTTGATGAAGTTTAGAAACTTTGGTCAAAAATCGTTGAGCGAAATTGAGCAAGTATTGATAGATAGAGGTTTATCTTTCGGTATGGATTTAAGCAAATTAAACCTAGACGACCTTTAGTCGAATAACAATTAACAATAACAATAATAAGAGGTATTCCTCACAAAATAAAATAACATGCGTCACGGAGTTAAATTAAACAGATTAGGTAGAAAAACGCCACATAGAAAAGCATTAATGGCTAACTTAGCTATTGCTTTGATAGAGCATAAGCGTATTATCACTACATTAGCTAAAGCAAAAGCTTTACGCGTTTATGTAGAGCCTATGTTGACAAAAAGCAAATCAGATACTACACACAACCGTCGTTTGGTATTTAGCGATTTGCAAAATAAAGAAGCAATCAAAGAATTATTTGGTACAGTTAGTAGCGCTATAGGTACTAGACCAGGTGGTTACACACGTATCATTAAAATGGCACCTCGCTTAGGCGATGCTGCAGAAATGGCAATGATAGAGTTAGTAGACTTTAATACTATCTACACTGGTAGCGGAACTGCTGATGCGGATAAGAAGAAAACTACACGCCGTAGCCGTGGTGGTAAAAAAGCAGCACCTGCTGTAAGCGCAGCTAGCGCTACAGAAGCTGCAGCTACAGAACCAACGGTTGAAGTAGAAGCACCTGAATTAGTAGCTGCTGAACAAGCTACAACTGCACAAGTAGAAGAAACTCCTGTTGCAGAAGCTGCTGCAGAAGCACCTGAGGCTGTTGCAGAAGTAGAGGAAGCTGTTGCAGAAGCAACTGATATAGCTGCAGAAGATGCTAGCCCAGAAGCAAGTACAGACGAAGCAAGCACAGAAGAACAAGCTTAATAGAATCTTTAAAATAATAGAAGAAGCCAAGATGAAAGTCTTGGCTTTTTTTGTGCTTAGAAAATAGGTGTAGCAGATTAGATAGAGCATGCTTTTCTTGCTCTTTATTTTTTTATCTCACAATCAATCAACATACATTTTGAGTGTTTTTTTAAATTTCATCGCAGATTTGAAATGGTAACATTACTATAAATCCTGATCCTTAAAACTAGTAAGTTAAATATTGATGAAATCAAAAAAAAAGCTATATTTTTATTTAGTTAAAAATTAA
>CAIXQW010000020.1 GCA_903921675.1 uncultured bacterium
CAAACACCAGTTTACTAACTTTTTTGGCTGTACTCCAAAGCCATAACCTACACCAATACTAATAGGTGCTCCTACTAAAAACGTGCCAATAAAACCAACTCCAAACACACCATATTTATGCCACAGCGTAACCAATAGTTTATCCTTGCTTGATTCTTTTTTGGGTTTTGGAGTACGGTATTTTGCAATAAACGCTTTTATTTTATCTCCTAAAAAAGCAGCTATAAATACGCCAGAAACTCCACCGATTAATGTAGCAATACAAATAATATGAGGCGATAAGTGAAAAGCCATTCCTGTGCCAATGGCAGCATAAATTTCGAAAGTAGCTATTAATATAATAGTAATAATTTTGAACAACATAAGTATTTGGAAAAGTAATTAAATAAAGATAGAATAGTAAGCATAATTTTATTAACTAATGCAATAATTATAGATAGAATTACTACTGCTCTCCTGCATACTTCTTCCAATATGCCACTTGTTGTTCGCTTGGTTTTTCTAGGCTAGCTAAATAATCATATTTTTTTTGCTTTGCATATTTTACTTTTATTGGCAGAAGCATTTCTTTGCCATCACGAATTATTTTATAATTGACAGTTTCTCCTTCTGCTACATATTGGCCTTCTTTTTTAAATGCATCGGCATACGCAGAAGCTGCTACCTTATCTCCTTTTTTAAGCCCTGCCCATTCGTTTGGCCCTACGCTTTGTATTTTAGAATTTCCAATACCCATAGCTCCATCTTTTATTTCTATATCATTCAGCGCTGTATTGATAGGATTGCGTGGCGCATCTACTTCTGCTTCTTCTTGGTACACAATTCCTATCGCCTCTAGCTCTTCGGATAAACGATAATTTTTATTGCCTTCTATATAATCATCAAAGAATGATTGCAGCCCTGAACCTACTTCTGCTACAAATTCTTTATATAAATTATCTTCTTCAAAGCTTTTGGTTTTACCATATTTTGCATTCAATGCTAGTATTACATCTTTCAATGTTTTTTTACCATTCGTTAGTTTTATAATTCGCGCATCTAACAGCATAGCATATACTGCGCCTCTATCATATACATGTATGTATTGTTTGTTGTATTCCTTTTCTAAACAATTAGCACTCATTTTTGTAAAGCTCATTGTTGCGTAAGGGTATTTATCAGCGGCTTTTATTTTACCACTCATTTCTTGTAAAAATTTTTCTTTTGTAAAAATTCCGGCCTGCAGTTTTATTAAGTTAGCAAAATATTCTGTGCATCCTTCGTACAACCAAAGGTGCTTACTCATGATTGGTTTGGCATAATTAAAATTGCCAATATGCTGACTATGCAAGCCAAGCGGCGTAATAATATGCATAAACTCATGAATGGCTGCACCTGTCATTTGATTGGCAAGATGCAAATCTTTTGTTTTCATGCTATCGCCAAAGTTGGCAAGATAATATAGGCTACTATTGCCATGCTCCAAAGCACCTACGCCAAGCTTAGAAAACTTTTTTATTAAAGGAATAATTTCGCCAATTTTGGGTTTACGTTTTTGATCGATGATGGCTCCCCATTTTACAAAATCATCTACAAACACAATAAAGGTGTAATTATCTACTGGTAGTTTTGGTAGAAATTGTGCAATGCCATTCATATCTCTTTTTAATTCGTTGTAAAAATAAGCAGAGCGCGCCTTGCCACTTCTATCAAAACAAGCCAATGTAACCAATGTATTATTTACATAAAACTTTGTCGTATCTGGCTTGGCTAATAGTATTGGGCAATCTACCAATTGATAATAGCTTTGTGCTTCAAAAGACTGTTGATTGTCTGTAAACGATGTTTGCGGCAAACTTGTTGCGCCAAAAAATCCGCTTGGTTTTTTAATATGAATTGCAATGTTTGTATTTTCTGTTCCTTCTAAATAACCAAAAAAACCACCATTGTTCATTACTACATTGCTATTGGCTTCTATATTGGTACTAGCTGGTTCAAAAATTTTATTTTTCTTTACATGCTTATCCATTGCATCATTTACATAATATGTAATTTTTGCTAGCATGTTTGCATTGCTGATGATAAAATCGTTATTACCCTCTTTTTTTACAGCTAATTCTTTGCCATCCTTTGCAAAAGCGGTAAAACCTTCTATGTATTTACCATAATCTTCTATTGCATAAGTGCCTGGTACTACTTTTGGGAAATGATAAACAGTAGTATTTGCAGACACGCTAGGCGTTGTACATTCTACTTTTATTTTATCGTTAGTAATATTTAAAGCATCTACGCTGTATGTATATTTTTGCGCAAAAAGGTTTTGTGAGATACATATACTAGCTGCCAATACAATTATTTTATTCTTCATGTTCAGACTTATTTGATCAGCGAATATAGAAAATTATAGGTATAGTACTTATGCTATAATTTCTCAATGGAAAATATTCTATTTAAGTGGTAGAAAATTTTTACCTTAACTCCTACTTTTCTCATTTTGCCAAACCCAAAGCATTTTGTTATATTTACGTTTTAAATAAATACACACAATATGGAAGCTTGGAAGCAATATCAATCCGAAAACGAGAACCAATTTCTAGACCAATTATTTGGTTTATTACGCATACCTAGTATAAGCGCAGATAGTACACACAATGCCGATACAGCGCGCTGTGCAGAAGCTGTAAAAGAAAGTTTATTGGCAGCAGGATGCACTACCGCAGAAGTATGTGCTACAGCTGGTCACCCGATAGTATATGCCGAAAAAATAATAGATCCATCTTTGCCAACCATACTTACCTATGGCCACTACGATGTACAACCTGCAGACCCTTTAGAACTTTGGCATAGCGGTCCTTTTGAGCCCGTAATAAAAGATGGCAAAATATATGCTCGTGGTGCTTGCGATGATAAAGGCCAAATGTTTATGCATGTAAAAGCATTAGAAATATTGCATGCTACTAATAGCATGCAATGCAATGTAAAATACATTATAGAAGGCGAAGAGGAAGTGGGTAGCACGAACCTTGGACCGTTTTTAGAAGCAAATGTAGAGCGCCTAAAAGCAGATATCGTGTTGGTAAGTGATACCAGTATGATAAGCATGGATAGCCCAAGCATAGAAACAGGCTTGCGTGGCTTGGCTTATATGGAGGTAGAAGTAACTGGCCCAAATCGCGACTTGCATAGTGGCGTATATGGTGGCGCTGTGGCTAACCCAATTACAATTTTAGCTAAAATGATTGCTAGCTTGCACGACGAAAATAATCACATAACTGTTGCAGGTTTTTACGACGAAGTAGCAGAATTAACAGAGGCAGAACGCAAAGCTTTAAACGAAGCGCCATTTAACCTTACAGAATATAAAAACGAATTAGGCATTGACGAAGTTTGGGGAGAAAAAGGCTATACTACTTTGGAAAGAACTGGTGTGCGCCCTACTTTAGAATTAAATGGCATTTGGGGCGGCTATATTGGCGAAGGTGCAAAAACAGTTTTGCCAAGCAAAGCTTATGCAAAAATTAGTATGCGTTTGGTGCCGCATCAAGGCTCGCACAAAATTGCAGAATTATTTACCAAACATTTTGAAAGCATAGCTCCTACAGGTGTAAAAGTAAAAGTAACAGAACACCATGGTGGCGAACCTGTGGTGACACCTACAGATGGCATTGCATACAAAGCTGCAGAAAAAGCAATTGAAACTAGCTTTGGCAAAAAGCCAATTCCTACGCGTGGTGGTGGTAGTATTCCTATTATTGCTTTGTTTGAGAAAGTATTAGGCCTTAAAACAGTACTAATGGGCTTTGGTTTAGATAACGATAATATTCATAGCCCTAATGAAAAATACGATGTAGCAAATTTTTACAAAGGCATAGCAACAATCCCTTATTTTCATAAATTTTTTGCAGAAATGAGCAAAGCATATAAAATATTGATTACTTTTAAAATTCAAAATACATATTCCATAATGAAAAAATTATTCATTCTAGCAGCTAGTACACTTGTTTTGTGTAATTTAAACTCTTGCAAAACAAAATCTGGCGATGCTAGTTGTGGCACACCAATTGGTAAGTATTTGGCAGATGGTAAAATTGCAGAATATGATTTGCCAGCGAACCCAAATGGCGATACATCTGTAAAGCAAATTTACACGGCAGTTACCGCTAATATTATCCAACAAAAAAACACTTATTTAAATATTCTTGGTACTACACATTCTACAGTACCTTATTATTTAAAAGGCTGTGGCAGAGATGTATTTATTAATAACGATGCCTATAATATGGACGCACAAGTAAACGCTGGCAATTATTTTGTAAAAGGAGATAGAACTGCCGGTAGCGCATGGAACTATACATTAAATGGTCAAAAATATTGGTGTGGTTGTGCTTCTAAAAACAATTCCATTAATGTACCTTACGGTACTTTATGGGCCGATAAAATATGGTTTAGAGCAAACCCTGCAGCAGTTACTTGCGATACTGCCTATTGGAATGATACGATAGGTATTGTAGCTTGGTATGGCCCTAATGGTTATTTCCAATTAATGAATAAGAATTTTTAATTTAATTTTCACAAATCCTATTTAATAAAAAAGCTACCTTGCCGTAGCTTTTTTTTATTGCCTAATATTTAATTTATTTCTATGCCTCGTCTGTATATTTTTATTTTTATACTACTTTATTCCATTACCAAGGTGCATGCACAGTCTACCATCAATGGTATTTTAAAAGACATCGCCAATGATGAAGGTATCGCAAGAGTAAACATCAAAAACATTCATACCGGTGTTATTATCACCACCTCAGAAAATGGCACATTTGCATTAGAAGTGCATAAAAATGATTTGATAGAAATTTCGCATATCAGTTATGAAACCATTCGCATTAGAATAAAAGACGATAAAAATCCAAAATATTATAGTCTAGTAATGCGTCCCAAAACCAATAAACTAATGGAAATAATTGTGCGCGAAAAAAATCCAACTTTTGCTGCGGATAGCCTTAAAAGCTATGAAACTTACAAGCTAATTTTAGAAAAACCTGGCACAGACCAAATGAGTGCTAGCACTGCCCCAATGGCGATGATGAGCACGAAATTCAGGCAAGAGCAAGCCTTTAAAGAAAATTATCAGAAATGGGAAAAAGCTAAATTTGTAAATTATATGTTCAACCCCAAGCAACTACAAAAATGGACTGGGCTAAGCGGAGATAGTTTGGTATTATTTATAGATACTTACAGGCCAACCTACGATTATTTGCGCAATGTAAATGACTACCAATATTTACTTTACATTAAAAATTCTTTGAAAGAATTTTGCCCAGCATGCGAGTTTAAACGCAAGTAATTTTCTATTTCTTTTTAATTAATTCCTTTACTTTTTCTATATAAGGATCTACCTTGTTTTTTACATCATCTACTGTCCATGTTACATAATAATTAGGCATTAAA
>CAIXQW010000021.1 GCA_903921675.1 uncultured bacterium
CAATATTGCAACCTGCAGTGTTATCTGCAGCAATTGCTAGTCAAACGCCAGCTTCTTGTAATGGAAACGCAGATGGTACTGCTACAATTTTAGCTACTGGTGGTAATGCTGGATATACTTATAATGGAGGTAGTTCTGCTGTCATAACAGGTTTAAATGCTGGCACCCATACAATTACAGTTAAAGATGCAAATAATTGTGATGCTTTAGTAGCGGTTAGCATTACACAACCTGCATTACTTACAATAAATGTTGCAGCTACCAATACAATTGCGTGTTACGGTGGAGCAGGTACATATACTGTAACTGTAGCTGGGGGTAATATGCCACAAACACTTTATTCGATTAATTCCTTAACGAATACAGTTGCTTCTCCAGCTACAAGCTATACGGCTACTGCTGGTACTTATACTTATATGATTCAAGATGCTCAAGGTTGTCAAGCAATAAATACGATTACATTAACTCAACCAACAGCTGTAACTGCAAGTATTGCGCAAGGAGCACCTATTGCTTGTAATGGTGGCACATCTACCTATACAGTAACTGCAACTGGTGGTACTATACCATACACAATTGGTTCTAGCGCTACCTTCAATCCTTCTAAAGCATATACAGTTCCTTTTGGTACATATACCAATGTGGTTACGGATGCAAATGGTTGTACTGCTTTGGCTAGTGGATCTGCAGTATTTGTAAATCCTCCAGTATTAACAGTAGCTGCTTCTGCCATAGATTCTACAGTATTAGTTGGTAGCCAATTAGATTTATTATCTAGCTCTACAGGTGGTGCTATTTCTTATGCATGGAGTGGCCCTAGCGCTGCTGGTAATGCAAGTACACAAAATCATACTATTGCAGCTACTACTCTTGCAGATTATGGTATCTATACCGTTACTGTAGTAAATGCTACTGGCTGTACAGCCACATCTACAGTAGTAATAGAGCAAAATAGAGATGTAAATGTGAAATTAAAAGTTTTATTATCTGGTCCTTTAGCTAGTTCAGGATTAATGAATGATGATTTGAGAAACTTTGGATTGATTCCAAACATGACTCCTTATAATTTTGCACCATATTCTTCTGTTTACTCAAATATAAATAATGCAGGATTTGAAATGGTAAATCCAGGAGTATTATCTAGTAGTGGTGCTGATGCCATAGTTGATTGGGTATGGGTAGAATTACGCGATAAAATAAATTGGAATACCATTGTTGGAACACGCAGTGCATTAATACAAAGAGATGGAGATGTGGTAGATATGGATGGTACTAGTCCAGTTTTGTTTGGCAATGTTGGAGCAAACGATTATTACATTTCTGTAAAACATCGTAACCATTCAGGAATAATGGGTGCTACTTCTTATCCACTAAGTTTTTCTGTAGTAAATCAAATAGACTTTACAAATACTGCTACATCATTATATGCTAAAGCAGCACCTAATAATAATCCTTCTCCATTATCTGGTCCAACAAGAACAATTGGAGGTAAGCGTGCAATGTATGCGGGTAATGCCCATATTGGTTCCGCTGCTACTAGCAAAGTAATTTATTACAATAGCCTTGCAGGTAGTGATAGAACAGCTGTATTTAATGTAGCAGGTTTAACAGGTACAGTACCAGGATATTCTGTATGTGATGTAAATATGGATGGTACTACTAGATTTAATGGTTTAAACCCAGATAGATTGGTAATATTATTGAACTGTGCTAATAGTAATTTTACTGTAATTACAGAACAAACGCCTAATTAATATACTTCATTAAATTAAAAATAGGCTGTCTCAAAAGGGCAGCCTATTTTTTTTAGTATTATTTATTTGTTGCAAAATATTTTTCTAACGTTGCATAGCGATAGGCAAATATTTTTTTTACTTGTTGATGCACAAATAGTTTACCTGCAATCCAACCAAAAACACTTTTGCCAATATCATAATGCAGAATGTCTGTCATCATTACGCCATTATCTACTGCTTTAAAATGATGCTCATGATGCCAAATATTGTAAGGGCCTTTGCGTTGTTCATCTACAAAAAAAGCATGCTCTTGTATATGCGTAATTTCTGTAACCCAACTAATAGGTATGTTTAGCATTGGTTTGATGTTGTAAGTAATTATCAGTCCTTCATACATTTTTTCGGGTAGGGAAGAGGTAATTTCAAACACCAAATCTGCAGGGGTAACCTCATTTAAGTTTTTGGGGGTAGCAAAAAAATCCCAAGCGGTAGCTAAACTGATGGGTAAAAATTGTTCTTGTACTAATTTGCGCATTTATAATTATTTATTGCAAAACTAGGGCTTACTGCTAGCTTCAATTTTTTGTTTTTTACATATTGCATCAAAAAAAATGATGTGTTAGTGCAAATGGAATGGTGCCAGTGATTAATAATGTTTGGAGACATAAAGAAATTGTTTTGTATATTCTAGAAAACGTACAAATCTGCTCTGCAAGGTCTCCAGGTCTCTCAGTATTTGTGAGTGGTGGACTATGTCCAGATTTTCATCAATTAATCATTATTTATTGCATTATTTTTATCTGCCTTGCACCACAGGAGTAGCAGCAGCAAATACTCTTTGCATCAAAGATGTTGTTCTTGCGCCTGCGTCTGTGCGCACTTTAGCTTCTTCTTGCTCTATTTTTTCATACATCTTGGTAATCACCATATTGGTTAATAAGGTAGCCATATCTATATCCAATGCGCTAAGCAATGGGTTTTTAGAACCCAAGTTGGCCAACAAACTTGGCTGCAATCCTATGCTTTGAAATACAGTTTTTACTTCCGGCTGAATAGCGCCTACCAATGCAGTGCCAGTTGCTTTTCTTAAAAAATTAGTAGCAGCATTTTTTTCGCCATGTAGTATATTCCATGCATCGCTAATGTTCATAGCACGGATAGCATTAATAAAAATTGGCATTGCTTTTTGTGTGCTATTTACGGCAGCCGTATTTAAGTTTTTCGAAAAAGCATCAATCTTTGGTGATAAGCCCAAAGACTTTGCAGTGTTTAAAATACTAGCTACATCCTTAGGTAATAATTCGTTTAGCAAAGCATTATTACCATTGGCTTGCGTGGTAAATAAGCTATTGCTACTGCGGTTTACGCCTTGTATTAAAGCTTCTTTCAAGCCGTTGGCTACCTCCGCTTCTGTAAGTGGAATGCTGATGCCTTGTAGTAAATCGCAACTCGTAAAAAATAAAGTAATAGCTATTAGGGTATAAATTTTTTTGATCATCGTGTTTTTTATGTATAATAAAGTTGAATGAATTTAGAAAAGATTAGACATCAATCCTCATGCTTTATACTTGGTTTCTTTACAATAATAATGCCTAATATTTATATAACAAAAAATCAGTAATTTTTTATTGTAATCCAGTTATTTATATCTAAAATTACAAAATACAACACCCTCAAAAAGGTGGTGTTAAATCAGCTGAAATTCCAATGATTTCGCTCATAGTAAAGCGTATTACCTTACTTGTTTGCGCTTAATTTTATACTTTTGCGCCAAATTTCAAGTAAATACTAATGAATTTTCGTTTTAAACATATTTTGTCTTCTTTTATTGTGGCTTTGGCGCTGTTGGTAAACCTACCAATTTTTGCGCAAAATCCAGATTCTCCTGCTAGTCCTGTAGAAGCGCAAGCTCCAGTAGTTACAGAAGGCGGTGCAGAAGCTACTGAACACCACGAAGGTGCAGCCGCAGAAGAAGCTGAAGGTCCGTTTAATATTAATAAGGTGCTTTTTGGGCATGTCATGGACTCTCATGATTGGCATATTTTTAGTTATGGCAAAGGCCACGAAGCTACACATGTAAGTATGCCATTGCCTGTTATTGTTTATTCTGCTAGCAGAGGTGTAAGCATGTTTAGTAGTTCTCATTTTCATCATGGCCACGAAACCTATGATGGTTATGCAATGACTGCAATTGATGGTGGCAATAATATGAAAGAAAAAATTTCAATTGTAGGTAGCGACGAAAAGGTTTACGATTTTAGTATTACCAAAAGTGTATTATGCATGTTTATTAGTATTGCTATTTTATTCTTAATCATGTTTGCAGTAGCTAAGCGTAGCAAAAGAAACGGAATTGCAAAAGCACCTACAGGTATCCAAAATGCTATAGAACCATTAGTTACTTTTATAAGAGATGATGTGGCTAAAGCATATTTGGGTAATAAATATGCGAAGTATTTACCATTATTATTGACATTCTTTTTCTTTATTTGGATCAACAATTTATTAGGTTTATTGCCATTAGGCTTCAATTTTACAGGTAATATCGCTGTTACGGCTTTATTAGCGTTAGTCTTTTTTGCGGTAATGATGATTAATTCTAATAAATATTTCTGGGGTCACATCTTTAATCCTCCAGGAGTGCCTTTGGCAATTAAATTTATTTTAGTGCCAATTGAGTTTATTTCTATTTTTATTAAACCCGTAGCATTGGCTTTGCGTTTATTTGCAAATATTTTTGCTGGTCATACTATCATTATTTGCGTAATTAGTTTAATATTTATTTTTGCAGAAAAATTCGGAACTGGCTTAGGCTGGGGAACTTCTTTAATCAGTATTGCGTTTACAGTATTCATGTTTTTCTTAGAATTACTAGTAGCAGCTATACAAGCATTTATTTTCACAAACCTTGCAGCCATTTTTATTGGCTCTGCTATAGAAGAGCATCATCACGATGATGCGCATGGCGCAGAACATGCAATGGCTCATTAATCAAAAAATATCAATCACGTCAATTTAAAAATCAAATATATATGTCAATCATCAACACAATCGTTCTATTAGGCGATATGGCGAAAGCCGGAGGAGCAGTCGGCGCAGGTATTGCAGCATTAGCAGCAGGTATCGGCGTAGGTAACATTGGTAAAGGAGCTTTAGAATCTATTGCTCGTCAACCAGAAGTTGCTGGCGATATTCGTTCTAACATGATTCTTGCAGCAGCACTTGTAGAAGGTGTTGCCTTGTTTGGAGTTATCGCAGGTTTATTAGCTGTAGTAGCACAATAATCCTAGAACAAAGAAACAGATACTGCGCATGGCGCAAAGGGCAAAATGCGCAGTATTTTTTTAGTTTGATGAAACAAAATTGAAACAAAAAAAAATAACGAGGGCTAAACCTCAACATTAAAAAATATTAAAAAATGGAATTATTATTACCAGAATTAGGACTCTTTATATGGACTTTATTGGCCTTTGTTATTGTATTTTTAATTCTTAAAAAATTTGCATGGAAACCAATTTTAGCTACCTTAAATGATAGAGAGAAAAGTATTGCAGATAGTATAGCTAGTGCAGATAAAGTGCGTCAAGAAATGGAAAATATGAAATCTGAAAACGAGCAATTGTTAAATCAAGCTCGCGAAGAAAGAAGCTTGATGCTAAAAGAAGCGAAGGATACAAAAGATAAAATTGTAAATGACGCTAAAGCACAAGCGATAGAAGAAGCAAATAAGATTATGGCTGATGCTCGTGCTCAAATTCAAAACGAAAAAATGGCTGCCTTAACCGATGTGAAAAATCAAATGGGTAAATTAGTAATAGAAGTAAGCGAAAAAGTATTGCGTAAAGAATTAAGCGATAAGTCTGCGCAAGAAAATTATATTTCTACTTTAGCTAAAGAGATTAAATTAAATTAATCCACCATTTTTATTAAAACCAAATTATTAAATACAAATAATGCAAAATCCAAGATTAGCAAGTAGATACGCCAAAAGTTTGATGGATATTGCTATAGAGCAAAATGCAGTTGAACCTATTTATCAAGATATGTTGAGTATGCAACAAATTTTTGATGGTAATAGAGATTTAGTAGCAATGGTACACAGCCCAATTATTACTACAGACAAAAAGCAATCTATTTTTAAAAGCATAGTGGGAGGCAAAGTAAATATTATTACAGAGCAATTCATCAACCTAATTTGCGATAAAAAACGTGAATATTTTTTACCAGAAATAGTAACAAGCTTTATTGCACAATACAAAGTGTCTCATCAAATTAATACTGTAAAGCTTACTACTGCGCATCCTTTAGATGAAAATACAAAAGCTACTATTTTGGCTAATATTCAGCAACAATTAGTTGGTAAAATAATCGACTTACAAATAAATATAGACGAAAAATTAATTGGAGGATTTGTACTAGAAAGTAATAATACATTGTTTGATGCAAGTATTGCTCGCGATTTGAAAGATATTCAAAAGCAATTCTTACAAAACATTTATGTGCCAGCGCTTAGATAAATAAAACACAACAAGAATAATATTTTATAATAACAACATAACAATTTAAATTATGATAGACATTAAACCAGATGAAATTTCATCGATTCTTCGTCAACAATTAAGCAACTTTAACCAAAGTGCAGACTTAGAAGAAGTTGGTACAGTTTTACAAGTAGGTGATGGTATTGCTCGTGTGTATGGCCTTAATGGTGTACGCAGTGGTGAATTAGTAGAATTTGAAAGTGGAGTTCGTGCCATTGCACTAAACCTAGAAGAAGATAATGTGGGTGTGGTATTGATGGGTGATGGTAAAGGTATTAAAGAAGGCCAAAAAGTAAAGCGTACTGGTATTATCGCTTCTATTAAAGCAGGAGAAGGTTTAGTAGGTCGTGTAATTAATACACTTGGCGAGCCGATAGATGGCAAAGGACCAATTACTGGCCAATTATACGAAATGCCTTTGGAGCGTAAAGCGCCAGGCGTAATTTTTCGTGAGCCAGTAAAAGAACCATTACAAACTGGGTTAAAAGCAATTGACGCAATGATCCCTATTGGTCGCGGTCAGCGTGAATTAGTAATTGGTGATAGACAAACTGGTAAAACGGCTATTTGTATAGATACCATTATCAATCAAAAAGAATTTTTTAAAGCTGGTAAACCAGTATATTGTATATATGTAGCTATTGGCCAAAAAGCAAGTACTATTGCGCAAGTAATGAAAACATTACAAGACAATGGTGCAATGGATTATACTATCATTGTAGCTGCTAGTGCAAGTGAACCAGCTCCATTACAATTCTATGCACCATTTGCAGGTGCTGCTATTGGTGAGTTCTTCCGTGATACTGGAAGACCAGCATTGATTGTATTTGATGATTTAAGTAAACAAGCGGTGGCTTACCGTGAGGTGTCATTATTGTTACGTCGTCCTCCGGGTCGTGAGGCTTATCCAGGTGATGTATTTTATCTGCATAGCCGTTTATTGGAACGTGCTGCAAAGGTGATAGCAAAAGATGATATTGCTGCAAAAATGAATGACTTACCAGATAGCTTGAAAGGTATCGTAAAAGGTGGAGGTAGTTTAACAGCCTTACCAATTATCGAAACACAAGCTGGTGACGTATCTGCATATATCCCTACAAACGTAATTTCTATTACAGATGGTCAGATATTTTTAGAGAACAACTTATTTAACTCTGGTATCAGACCAGCGATTAATGTGGGTATCTCTGTAAGCCGTGTGGGTGGTAGTGCGCAGATAAAATCTATGAAAAAAGTATCTGGTACTTTAAAATTAGATCAGGCATTGTACAGAGAAATGGAAGCCTTCTCTAAATTTGGGGGTGACTTAGATGCTGCTACAAAAAATGTATTGGATAAAGGTGCGCGCAACGTAGAAATTTTAAAGCAAGCACAGTTTGCTCCTTATACAGTAGAAAAACAAGTAGCAATGATTTACTTGGGTACAAACGGATTATTGGTAGATATTCCTGTAAAGAATGTAAAAGCTTTCGAAGAGCAATTCTTGATAGAAATGGATACAAAATTGCCAGAAGTATTGGCTGCATTTAAAAAAGGCGATTTACCAGAAGATGGCATTGCTAAAATGACAGAATTAGTAAATCATTTGAAGCCACAATTTAAAAACTAATTGAATTATCGATAAAAATAGTAAAGCCTCATTCTGTAAAGAGTGAGGCTTTTTTTGTTTAATAATACACTATTTTATTTTCTTAATACTAGTCACATTTATAAACTCAGGACCTCCATCAACAGGATACCCATCTACAAAATTGCCTATAATTTGTACATTATAAAATTCAAAATCCTTTAAATTAATTGTACTAGAACGCAATGCATATTGTACATTAGTGTCATCTCCCAAATAATGAGATCCGTATTGAAAAGTTGTCATGCCTAAAGGACGCAAAACTCCTTGTTTGGCAACAGAGTTTTTATTGCAAGAGCTTGCTATAAAAATAGATAAAATAATGGCAGTAAATAGAAGAATATTATTTTTCATATTGATTAGACGAAGTTGGCTAAATATTACTTTGAATTAATCGATTAAAGAAATAATTGCTTTTCCACTTTCATTCACCATATTTAATCGAAACATATAATTGATAGTACTAGTAATATCTATTTGAGAATAGTTGCTTGCATCAATCTTACCTTTTGGGAAATCAGGACCAAGTGCAACTAAGCTTGTGTGTCTGCATCCTTCACAATTATCGCCATGACTCGCAAAACCATCTGCAATACTATCTAAATGTCTGCCATGATCATTAGTAATAAACACTGCTGTATTATTTTTATAAAAAGAATCCGTTTGTAAATAATTCCACAGAGTTTCTGTGTATTTACTTGTAGATTTTATACCATTGATATAATCATTCCACACACCTGTATGGGCACTGTAGTCAGGCTCTCTAAAATGTATCAACATAGCTTTGGGACGATAAGTATGCAATGTATACAATGCCATTGTAGTTGTAATACTGTCATTTCTATAGCCTGTATTCAATCCAATATTGCCACAATTTGTTTGTGGAATTTCATTGGAGGCGTGATTGCAATTCGCACAAGTTTTTAATGCATCTACTTTGTCTTTGCTACTAATTATCCATGTTTGAAAATTGGATAATTGGTATTGTTTTATAAAATAATACAAGTAATTATTATAGTTTGGCGATGTAGTGCCATTATTTGCTAATGCACCATAATTGCCAGTGGTAATTGCTGCAATGCCATTCATTGTATTAGTTACACCTTTGTTGTACATGTTGGTAAACAAAACACCTTGCTGACTTATGGAATAAAGTTCTGGAATATTTTGGTGTGTTGTGTCACCAAAGGTCTCAGAGTAGCGCGGCCCATCTATAATTATTACGATTGCATTCTGTGCTTTAAAGATTTTTGGTATAGATGCATCTTTTTTACACGCCATAGATAATACACTTAATATTAAAATGCCAAATGCAATTGCAGCTATAGGTCTGTAGAAAAGCATAGTTCAATTTTTATATTGATAAATTTATTTTTTTTAACGCAGCTAAGTATATTTTTTTGACACTATTTTTTTCTTCGATATTGCAAATATTTTTTAATGCTTCTACCAATTCAGCATTATACTGATGTTTAGTTTTAATGATTTCTGCTAAAGCATAGGCTGCACTCCATCTAACAACGGTGCCATTAGATGCAGTATTAGCAATTAATTGAATGATAGCTTCCTCCAAATGGTCAGGAAATAGTGCCGCAATATTTCCAATAAGTTTAGCCGATTCCCACTTAACTCTTGGAGCTTTAGCGTTAAGGTTTACTGTTGCAAATTGCAATAGTTCTTTAGTAGCAATAGCTGGGTTTATTTTAGTAGCATATTCAAACGCCTCTATACATGTAGCTTTCATTGCATCTTTGGCAGGGATTGCAAATGTAATTACTGCAGATGTACTAAATAAACCATCTAAAATGCATTTACTTAATTGTTCTGTTTTTTCTTTTGGTTTAGTAGTTTTGTTTTCTAAAATTTCTTGAATTGTCATTGTAGCCAATCATTAAATGCATAAACCACCACAAGTGCTGATTACCTGCCCTGTGATATAGCTACTCATATCGCTAGCCAAAAACAAACAAACATTTGCAATGTCGTCGGTGGTGCCAAATCTGCCTAAAGGAATACCCGATTTGTATTTGTCTGCACCATCACCTTCTTTTAGGTAAGCAGTCATATCTGTTTCTACAAAGCCTGGAGCGATAGCATTGCATCTTACATTTCTGCTGCCTAATTCTTTAGCAACACTTTTTGTAAAGCCTATCATGCCTGCTTTACTAGCGGCATAACTGCTTTGACCTGCGTTACCCATTATGCCAATCACACTGCTCATGTTGATAATACTTCCACTGCGTGCTTTCATCATTGGGCGCATTACTTGCTTAGTAAGATTGAATGCACTTTTTAAATTTGCCATCATCACTTCATCCCACTGCTCGCCAGTCATTCTAAGTAATAAATTGTCTCTGCTAATGCCAGCATTATTTACACAAATATCAATTGTGCCAAATTCTTTTATTATATCTGCTACCAAAATTTCGCTAGCTGCATAATCTCCAGCATCGCTTTTATAGCACACGCATTTTACACCTAATGCTTTTACTTTTTCTACTAAGGCATTTGCTCTTTCGTCGCTACTTACATAAGTAAATGCAATATTAGCGCCTTGCTCTGCAAATTTTAGTACAATGCCTTCGCCAATACCACGGCTTCCGCCGGTAATTAATGCAACTTTATTTTCTAGTAATTTCATATTTTATTTTTTTAGTATCTAGATGTAAGTATCAAGATATAAGATTAGTAATTGTATTATATTTTTATATTTGAATGATGTTTTTAATTATTGACAAGTCAGATGGTAGACTGCCAACTATAAATTGCCGACTGAAAAATCTACCCATTACTATGCAACGCTATTCTATTTCCTTCTGTATCTACTATAAAAGCGTAGTAGCCATTCTGTTCGTCTATCATAGTTTTAGGAACCAAAATTCTACCTCCTAAATCATGCACTTTATGCAAAGCAATATTTAAATCCGGCCCAGCATTAATGTATAATAAACTTCCAGCACCGCTTGGTATATATCCTTCTCCAAAACAAATAGCGCCATTTACCTTGCCTTCTTGCATAGATGGGAAATACCCCATTTTGTATCCATTTGCAGAAGTTGTAGGCATTTCAATACCTAACATGTTTTGATAAAAAGCAAGTGCTCTGTCAAAGTCTGTAACTGGAATTTCAAACCAGTTGATTGCATTTCCGTTTTGCATAGTACTTAGAAAATATACAAAGTGAAAGGTAGAAAATATTTAGGTAAAAATTAAAATATTGCTTTAATTTTTATTCTATGGATACCTACTAGTTTTACGAAGCCAGACACATTTCCCTTTTACAAAAGTTTTTTCTACTTGTGCATTTTTACATGATTGTGCATCTGCTGTCATTAAATCTGTTTTAGAAATAATAAAATCTGCACGCATACCTACTGCAATTTTCCCTTTTGTATTTTCTTCAAAACTACCTTTAGCTGCCCATGTTGTCATGCCTCTTAATGCTTGCTCACGCGTTAATGCATCAGCTGTCTGGAATGCTGGTTTTGTCGTATCATAAATTCTAAACACAGCACTATAAAAAGTATAAAACGGATTGATATATTCTACAGGAAAATCTGTGCCAAGAGGCATCCACTTATTTTGTTGTAATAATTGCTGGTAAGTATATGCATCTTTCATTCTTTCTATACCTAATCTATTAGCAGCCCAAGGCATATCACTTGTAGCATGTGTTGGTTGTACACTGGGTATAATAGAAAAATCTCCAAATAAGTGAATATCATTTTTGTTTACTACTTGCGCATGTTCTATTCTCCAGCGCCTATCGTTTTTATTTTTCAAAACATCTGCATAAGCATTTAGTACAATTCTATTGCCTGCATCGCCTATTGCATGTGTGCACATTTGGTATGGCGAGTTGATTAATAATTTAGCAATAGCTTTGATGCTATCCTCTGATTTTAATAGCAGTCCTTTTGTGTGTAATGCATCATGATAGTCTTCTATTAAATATGCTCCTCTGCTGCCCAATGCACCATCTGCATACACTTTAAATCCAATAATTTTCATCCAATCATCTGTATAAGGTTTAGCATGTAAAAATGCAGCATAGTTTGCACTATCATCATTTAGCATGATTGCTTGGCTAAATTGCAATTGCCCACTTTTATAGGCAGCTTGCAACCATTTTAAAGTTTCTTTACTGATGCCACAATCTACTGCACTTGTTACACCTACAGCAAAGCAATCTGCTTGCGCCTGATGAAAAAGTTGTATTGCTTGCGATTCAGTTTTTTTAGGAAGAATTTTTTCTATTGCAGCACAAGCATTATCTATTAAAACACCTGTTAGCTTACCGTTTTTTACAACTATTTCTCCTCCATTTATTTTTGTAGAAACATTGATACCTGCAAGTTCTAGCGCTTTATTATTGCAAAGCGCAGCATGCCCATCAATGCGTTGCAGGTACACAGGTGTATTGGGGAACCATTTATTCAAACTATCATTGGCAGGAAACTCTTTTACTGCCCATTCATTTTGGTCCCATCCTCTGCCAATAATCCAAGGTGCATTGTTTTTTGCAGCATAGGTCTTAACCAATTGCAGCATTTCTATTTCGCTTTTTGTAAAAAATAATTTTACACTTTTTAAGTCCAAGGCATAGCCACTAAAATGCGCATGCGCATCTATAAATCCTGGATAAATAATTTGCTGCTGTGCATCTAGTTTTTCGGTAGCATTAGGATACATGGCCATTATTCCTGAATCGGAGCCTACTGCTATAAACCTTCCATCTTTAATAGCAAAGGCAGTTGCTGTAGAAAAGCTATCATCTAGTGTATACACTTTTGCGTTGTATAATATTAAATCTGCTTTGTTGTTTTTACATGCAACAATGCTTAAAGTAAAAATTACAGCGATAAGAAATTTTAATTTCATATTGTAAAAGTAATGTAGAATTCGTAAAGTGTAATTTTTAGGAATAAAGTTTTATTGATTTAGGAAATAAGACAACAAATGTATAGCAATATAACTATATCGCAGGCCAATCATGTCAACATGTTGCACAACTAAAGATTTAATTATGTAACCAAAATCCATAATTTTTTTTAGCAATTATGCCAATACTACTATGGTAGTTGTTGTGAGCCACTAATGATATTTTTATACTGGAATAAATGTACATCTTTTACACAATATTTATTCAGGTAGGATTATGTTTGCATGTTTAAAGATTATATTTCTTTAAAAGGATGCGTATTCAATTTATAAAGAAACAATTGTACATTTGATTAAATAAAACAGTTCTGCTATGAAGAAGATATTATTATTAGCTACATTACTTTTTTTCTTTGCAATTGCCAAAGCACAAAGAGTATTTTCCGTGCAATACGAAAGCCAAGCGAAGGTGAAAGTATACGTAGTAAAATACGAGAGCCAAGCAGACTTAAAAGTATATAAAGTAAAATACGAAAGCCAGGTCGGAGAGAACGATGGCAAATGGTTTTTTACTAATTATGAAAGCCAAGCAAAAAAGACAATATTTTATGTAAATTATGAGAGCCAAGCAGAATTAAAAATATTTTTTGTAGATTATGAAAGCCAAGCGGGATGGAGGAATACATCGAAAAAGCACTTGATGTATTAGATTATTTTATTAGGAAAATCAACAAGAGGATAGCCCACCCTGCATGCAACTTCCGAGGGTGTTAGATTTTTCAATCCCGATTTTGAGGTTGACCTCGCTATTGGTGCCAATTGAGATATCAATAAGCACGATGTTATAGAAAGGGTAAATGCCTATTGCAGATAGTATCATCGGCACGATTCCTATTTTGTGGCTAACGTTCTACTTTGGGGTGTATACCCTATAATTTTTGAACTACTTATAATGGAAACACACAATGTAGTTAGCTCGCAGTTATTTTAATTTTAATAGAAGTTGGTTTTATAATATAGTTTGCAAATCATACTTCCTACAATTTCAATTATAGAATTTTAGCTACACTCTTTATTATTCTTATTCCAATAGGAAATTGGTTACATTTAGATGTAAATATTTTTTTTTACCATTAAAAGTTTTATTAATCCATAGTATTATTCTATTAGCTTTGCTACAAATAATGGAGTGATGAAAGCCGATATTAAAAACTATTCAGATTTGCAATTGTGTATTACTAGGTTTTACGAATTATTAGCTACAGATGAAATGCTGAATCCAATTTTTTATGATAGGCTAGGACATGGCAATTGGACAAATCACATTAATAAAATTGTAGATTTTTGGGATACAGTTTTATTTGCTGGTACTAATTACAAAGGACAAAGTTTTTTACCTCATGCTACAATGCAATTAGAGCAAAAACATTTTGATCAATGGCTAGCATTATTTGCACAAAGTATAAATGAAAATTTCGAGGGACCAAAAGCTGAAGAGGCGATTGCGAAAGCTAAAACAATGGCTATATTATTTATGAGTAAAATAAATTATTATAAAGAAAATGGAAAAACTCCATTGCTGTAAATTGCTAGATTATCTTGTTATAACCTGCATGCTACCTATACTACCTGGCACAAATTGAATTTTAGAATTATCATTCATGATTTGTCCATCTACAATTAATTTTACACCATTTCCAAAAGTTCTAGAGCGCATATTGCCATTAGCATCTTTGTCAAAATTTCCTTTGGTTTGCAACATAGCGTGATAATTTTGAACAGGCATTCTTTCCATTTCTTTATCAGTAATAACATCCATGTTTCTATCTCTTTTCCAGTTGCTTTGAGTAAATAAAAAATTATAAAACAGGGCTTTATTGTCTATAGCTACAACTATTGTAGATTGCGATACGGAATCATTTAGCATCACCACTAAATTGTAATTTCCTTTTTCGTTGATAGTAAAACCGTATTGCCCATTAGCATCTGTAGTAGTATTGGCTAAGATGTTTTTTGCAGAATCCATTAATATAACTTCCATGCCACTAATTGGCGCTTTTGCCTCATTTACAATAGTACCATAAACCCCAGCAGGTATTTGTGCAACCCCAACAAAACTATATATTGTAAAAAACTCTGATAAAATTATTTTTTTCATCACTTAATATTTAGCATAAAGTTATGTGCTAATTGGCAATCTAAATTATTTTTAACAATTATTACAATTCTTCACTATGTAGGGTCTAATTTTTGTAATATTGCACTCCTATATAATGGCCCCGTAGTTCAATGGATAGAATGGGAGTTTCCTAAACTTTTGATCTAGGTTCGATTCCTAGCGGGGCCACCAAAGGCATGTTGTTAAATGATTTCATGCCTTTATTTTTTTTGAAAAGTATAGAATATCTTGGGCTAAAATAGAGTATCCTATTTCTACTATTGCATCATATTTAAAATGCAATAATGAAAAACAAAATCCTTTTGTACTTAGTTTATTAGAATATTCAACAAGAGGAATCATTATTAGATTTTCCAATCTCGATACTAAGGTTACACTCGTTACTGTTACTGCCTTGTGCTGATTGAAACATCTGTAGGTAAGAAGCCATCGGAAGAGTTAATAACTTGCGGTTTTACTGCGATTCCTATTTTATTTCCAATATTCTACTTCAGGATGCATACCTTCTGATTGTTTGGATTATTTTTTATGAATTTTGGATTAATTAAATCATTCCAAAGCTTTAGTTTTTCATTACATAAATAGGTTACATATTCAATAAAGATTTTTGTAGAAATAATTAATAAAATTAGTACAAAAATTCCCAGATGAAGCGTAAGAGTCTAGGATGTTGCATTACTTGCAGAATCTGCACTATTAGAAGATATTGAAATAGGAACCAAATTTACTAAAAGTAGGTTTTATTTAATGAAAGTGCTTTTTCTATGCATAATTTAAAATTCCTTCTATTATTCAAACATAGATTTGTGATGGTAAATGTAAGTGTTAATTCCATACTTATCTAATAGCAATTCTTTCAATTCTATCAAATCTTTCATTTCTATCAATTCTTTCAAAAATGTCTTTTTTAAATAATAATTCCTTTTTTTGCATATCAAACTTTCTTGTAACAAATAATCAAAAGAACATAATGATCCCAGAGTTTTTAAGAATTAGAATAGAGATGCGTTTTGGTAAGCCAATCCGATATGCTAAAGACTGTGAAGCGCTAGCCTCAGAGGTAAGTAAATTCTGCAATGAAAAAATTAGTGCAACAACTATAATGAGACTTTTTTCTATTTTGAAATCAAAAACCAAGCCCCGTTTATTTACCTTAGATTTAGTTTCACAATATGCAGGCTTTGACAGTTGGGAAGCCGCTGTAAATAATAGTGATTTAAATGAAGATTATCACGCTGGACAAATAGATAAGTTAGCCATTAATAGCTTGCATTTAAACCAAATAGTAAAAATTAAATATAGCCCCAATAGACTATTAAAAATTAAATATTTAGGCTCACTGGATTTTGAAACTACCATGGTAAAAAATAGCAAATTGCATGTCGGAGATATTCTTACGATTTTATGCATACAGCATAATTTTCCTTTTATTTGCGAAAATGTGACAAGGCAAGGTAAAGAACTTGGCAAATATATTGGCGGAAAAGCAGGCAAAGTGCTCGATATCTCGATTGAATGGTAATTAAAGAAACGTAAATAACTGCTAATTTTTACTTATTCACAACATGATGTAATGGTCAAAATTTTGGTGTAGAATACCTGCAAACAGCCCCTAGTTTTGAATTCTATAAAATAACTAGATATAATAGACTATTTATCAGCCATATTTTACTACACCATGTTGTGGCAAATTTCTACAAGAAAATAACACAGAGATACTGTAAAGATCATTCGGTTTCATTAAAATTTTTATAGAAATAATCGTATCAATTAATTTACATTTATTAATTTACATTTATCTCCTATTTGATAATAACCCGGCAATAGCGTTGCAAAATAAAAACTCATACTCATAACCTGCATATTTTTTGCCTTAGCTATCAATGCTTTATTTTATCCTAGTTTTTATTCTGATGTTTCCTTGGTTTTCGAAGGCTATATACAGCAAGTTGAACGATAAAAAGGCCATTACTAGTTTCAAATAAACTTATTTTGCTATCTCAGCTGCCTTTTGGTTACCTATAAAAAGTAAATAATAGCGGCTATTGCTTTCTATCTACTTTTCTCCAAAGATCTTGGCTATCACTTCTTTATATTTTTCAATAATTACTTTGCGTTTTAGTTTCAAAGTAGGAGTCATTTCGCCAGTATCTATTGTCCACTCTTGTGGTAATAGTTGAAAGCGTTTTACATGCTCATAATCGTTAAGTTGTTTATTGAATGTATTTAACTCCGAACGAATTAATTTTTGCACATCTACATCGCTCACTACATTTTCTGCGCCAGCTAATTCCTTGCCTTGTTTTGCAAAATAGTCGATAATGTTTTTAATGCTTGGTACAATTAATGCACCTACAAATTTTTCATCTGCACCCACTACCATTACTTGTTCTATAAATGGACTTTCTTTTACCTTATTTTCTATCATTTGTGGAGCAATGTATTTACCTGCGCTTAGTTTAAATAACTCTTTTTTGCGGTCTGTTATTTTCATAAATTTACCAGTTACCACAGTTGCAATATCTCCGGTGTGAAACCAACCATCTATGATAGCCTCTGCAGTTAATTGTGGTTGTTTATAATAACCCATCATTACATGGTTACCTCTGCAAATAATTTCGCCGTCAGGGGCCAATTTTACTTCTTGATGATCTATTGGCAAACCAATGGTGCCAAACATTCTTCCTTCTTCTTCGTATCTATTTACAGTTACTACAGGGCTGGTTTCTGTTAGTCCGTAACCTTCCATAATGATAATATTAGCACATGTAAATATTTTTTGCAAACGCATTTGGCAAGCAGCACTTCCTGTAATAATTGCTTTTACATCTCCGCCAATTGCATCGCGCCATTTGCTATATACCAATTTGTCTGCAAGTTTGCGTTGGGTATTATACCACCAACCTTTATTGCAATGTGTATCAAAATCTTCTGCTATTTGCATAGCCCATTTAAATATTTTACTTTTTACACCTGTCAACTCATTGCCTTTAGCTTCTATTTTTTCATACACTTTTTCTAACAAGCGAGGTACTGTTGTAAATAGCTGTGGTTTTACCTCGCGCAAATTTTCGCCAACAGTTTCTACACCTTCTGCAAAGTACACACTAACACCTTTGCTGATGTAGATATTCATTACCATTCTTTCAAATATATGATTGAGAGGAAGGAAGCTAAGTGCTCTGCCATTTTCGTCGCACATGGTAAATAGAGGCACACAGTTTTCTACATTGCTAGCAATATTTTTATGCGATAGCATTACTCCTTTTGGACTACCAGTAGTGCCACTAGTGTAGATGATAGTTGCTAAATCTTCATTAGAAATTTTTTCTTTAATGCAATGTAATTCTTGCAAATCTGCATCAGAATAATTTTTCAGTAAAGAAGAAACTGGCATAGCACCCTCTATTTCGTTAAATGTATAAATGGCTTTTAGGCTAGGTACATTTTTTTGCAATTCTAGTACTTTTTTGTAAAGCGTTTTATCGCTTACTATAATTAGCTTTACTTGCGCATCATTTAAAATGTATTCCATTTCATGCACATTGATGGTAGGGTAGATGGGCACTAGCACGGCACCAATTTGTTGCACTGCATAATCGGCAATGCACCATTCAGGCCTATTATTACTCAGTATGGCTATTTTATCTTTTTGTTCTACTTCTGTTTGATTGCCGCCTAGTCCTAGCTTGCGCATGCTTATTGCCATTTGCAAACTCATTTCATAAACCTCGTTGCAGGTATACGATTTCCATATTTTATCTTGCTTGTAATAAAATAATTTTTTCATCGGAAAGCGCTCTACATAGCTTTCCAAAAATTGATAAAGTTTTGTTTTACTCATTGTAATTGTAATTTATTTTCTTTAAAAAAAGAGTACAAAAAATCTAATTGTGTTTGATTTTGCGTTTGCCAGATTAAATATTGCTCAGTATTGAAATAGGAACCAAATAACCATTGGTTGTATACTTCAAATAGTTGTTCATGCAGCAAGTGATCTTGGTATTTTAATAATGCAGGCATGTTATTTTCTGCTTGCGTAATTTTCCAATTTTCTACAGCTTGTTTTCTAAGCGTAGTTATATTTTCTAAATTTAATTTGCCTAGTACGATATACTTATTTTTCTTAAGTATTCGCAAATATTTATTTTCTGCGGTATTGTCAGCTTCTTTTTTACGAGCCTCAGGGCTGCTATTTGTATTAAACATTTGTTTGTGTAGAGCTATATAACACTTTAATAAAAGCATTTTCATTTCTTTCGTATTCGCAGCATATGGTTCTAGCAATATATAAACTTCAGCATATATTATTGTTCTAGCCAAATTAGCAGCGTTGGTATCTAATGCAATGGCCAAAGAGTAATAATTGTTAGCCATATTTGGATCTAATTGCATGGATTTTTGCCATAGATTTATTGCAATTTTATCTTCTTTGTAGCTCCAATATAAGTTGGCTTTTTCTGTTAATAAAGTTGCCGAATTTGGAAATTTATCTAACCCTGCCTCAATACTTTTTTTTGCCAATTTCAAATCGTTTTTGGCACTATATATTTGGCAGGCTAATTGGTAGACCGATTCATCTGCTGTAGGCAATTCCATGGCTTTGTCAATAATAATTGCTGCATTGCCAAATTGTTTGTTTAAATAGAATGCAAATGCATATTCGCTATTAAGTATATAATTTTCTTTATCTAAAGCTAAGGCTTCGCGATACTCGATAATAGCTTTTGAGAAATCTCTCGTTTTTAAAAACTCTCTGCCATTGGCATAGTATAGGCAGGCTTGTTTACTAGCACTAACAGGCTGTGCATGCGCTAAGCGCAGGCAGACAAATAGTAAGAATAAAATAGTTATTATTTTATACATGAATGTTCAAAAGTAGTAAAGAGATACAATTTTTGATTACAAATAGTACTATTTAACTTCTTGCATTAATTTTCTAATTACCGGTGAAATGATAATTAAAATTATACCAGCTATTAATGCATAGATTGCCAATTGTTTATAGCCTGCACAGTAGGTAGCTAGCTTTACTAATAATGTTTCATTAGGATTTGCTGAGCTCATTCCTGCACCAAGAATTCCTGCTACATATTGACCATAAGCACTTGCTAAAAACCACATCCCCATCATTACTCCCCAAAGTGGTTTTGGAGATAGTTTAGTCATTAAGGATAATCCAATTGGAGATAATGCTAACTCACCAAATGTAATTACAAAATAGGCAAGCGTAAATACATTCAAAGATGTTTTACCTTGTGTATCTGCAAAAAACTTTGTGTAATAAAATATATAGAATGCTAGGGCCAAAAATAAAAATGCAATGCCAAATTTTATTACACCATTTGGCTCTAATTTTTTCTTGGCTAATGTCACCCATGCCAATCCAAGAATTGGGCTAAATAGAATCACAAAAAATGCATTACTTGCGTTGTTTACAATTAGAGGCGATATGGTAAAGCCCAATAAATTTCTATGTAAATTATCTGCTGCAAATAAATTTAAAGAACCACCACTTTGTTCGAAAAAAGCCCAAAAGAAAATACTAAAAAAAATAAATATTAAAGCAGCCCATAGTTTTTTCTGTTCTGCCATTGTATATTTTCTCATTTCTATAAATAAATAAATGAGTGTAGCAGGACCAATAATGTACATAAATAAATCTGTATATTTTGTATTGGTAATTAAAAGATAAATAATTGGCAAAACAAGCACACTTCCTAAATAAACAAGCCATTCGTATTTTTTGCCATTACTACTTTTTGCAATATGCGCAGGTACATTACCAATTGGTCCTAAATCTTTTTTTGTAATTAAAAAAACAAATAATCCAATTGCCATAAATAAACCAGACAACCCAAATGAAACATTTGCACCATAGTGTTCATAAGCCCAAACACAGACTATTCCTGCAAACAATGCACCTATATTTATAAAGCTATAAAATAATCCAAAGCCTGCATCCCTGCGAGCATCGCCAGTTTTGTATAGTTCGCCAACCATAGTGCTGATATTCGGTTTAAAAAAACCAGTACCAATTATTAGCAAACAGATGCCAGGAAAAAATAAAGTTTCTGGATTGATAAAAAGTAATAGGCTTGATAATATCATCAACAAGCCACCCCACAACAATGATTTTTTAAAGCCTAAAATCTTATCTGCAAATAAACCACCTATAAAAGTAAATGCATAAACAAATGCTTGAATACTGCCATATTTTAAATTAGCATCTCCATCACTCATCATTAAGTGTTTTGCCATAAATACAGTTAGCAAAGCTCTATTGCCATAAAAGCAAAACCTTTCCCACATTTCTGTAAATGCCAATGCCCACAATTGCTTTGGGTATGTACCTGTAAAGTTTTGAATTTTTGCTAAAGCTGGGCTTGTAGGATTCAATACTTCTTGTGTCAGTAAATCTTCGTGCATTTTTTTATTTTAGAAGTAGCAAGATAAGTTTATTTTTTTGAAAATTCAACATGAGGAATGAATGTTAGAATTTTCAATCCCGATGATGAGGAAAGAATCCATCGGAAGGGTTAATATTTCGTGCCGATAGTATCATCTGCTCGATTTCAATTTTGTTTATTATTTGGTAATACCCTGTGATTAAAATAGAACGCTAATCAAACAAAAAAGCCACTGCATCTGCAATGGCTTTCGATAGTATTGTTTTTATAAAATTATTTTTTATTGAATTTGCCATTAGCTACATACTCATCACTATGGATGCGCACATGGTACAATCCTGTTGGTAAATTTTGAATGTTTACACTTGCGTAATCTTTTTCAATAGTTTGGGTTAATAAAATTTGCCCCATATTATTAATTACTTCTAATTGGCAATTGCTGCCAACTGCGCCTAAATAAATATTAATATTATCTAATGCAGGATTAGGAGTAATTGTAATATCTCTAACTGGTTTAAAGCCATTAGTAGTGCTTACAACAGTAGTATAAAATTCATCGCCACTATTTTCAATAGCTTTTACTCTGTAATAATTTTTGCTATCTGTAGCTTGATTGTCTATAAATGAATAATAAAAAGTGCCATTTGGTTTTACTTCGCCTATAGCATAAAACTCATTATGCGCATTCATTTTTTCTATAATAAATGTTTTTATATTACCGTCTTTTTCTACTTTCCAATTTAGTTTAGCACTATTAATATTCATTTGGGCACCTGTAAACTCCACAAAACCTACATTTAATGGCACTGAACCAGTATAGGTCATATCTGCGCTTCCAACTGTTTCATCCGTTCCACCAAATTGTGCATTTCCTTCGTAATGAAAATACCATTTATTTGTCCAAGGAGAAGCAACAAAGCTACACATATCACCAAGGTTTACAAATGAAAATGATTGACGAATAGTACTGTTTGCTACATTTACACTAATAATAGTGGTAGAGTTTTTTACATAACTAATGCTGTATGTGCTACCATTGTATTCTGCCACTCCCCAGCTAGCACCGTTTTCGCAAAGGTTTCTAGCTAGTGCAGGGTCTGAATCATTAAAGGAAGAAGTCAATAAACTACTTACACCTGTGGCAAAATCTACTTTGTACACATTGCTACCATCTTGAATTAGAAAGTAACCAGTACCTGAAAATATTCCAATAAATGAATTTAAAGATAATGGTGTACTTAAAGTAACAGGTGCTCCAGTTGGTGCCAAAGTTATTGGGTCTAATTTTTTAATTTCTGTTAGATTACCACCGCCGTTAATGCCAAATTGCATAGGTACACCATTGTCGAACAATTGGTAAACGCCACCATTGCCGCTGATATTACACACCAATCCATCCCATAAATAAGCAGATTTTACTTTGTTGGCAAAGTTTAAAGAAAATACACCTGTAGCAGAATCGCCAGTGTAATAAACATTGTTTTGTGTTACAGCTATACCACCTCTATCGTCATTAGTTATAGCATAATGATCAGATATTGCAGGTGCAGTATTGGTAAGGCTAGATAGATAGAATGTATTCTGTGCTACTGCACTTATTCCAAACCCAATAAATAACAAAGAGTAAATATACTTCATATATAAAAATTTTACTTTCTAAAGATAAGGAGGAAATAGAAATATGTGCTAAACTTTAACATTTTTATTTTTTTTAATTAAAAATGAGTATTTCAAGTATTAAGCTACTAATTTTTAGCAATTCTGCTCTGGCTGGGTTAAAATATTGTGAGCTACTGAAAGCAACTTGGAAGCAATGGAAAGTGAGGAAGAGAATTTTTAGAAAATAATAA
>CAIXQW010000022.1 GCA_903921675.1 uncultured bacterium
ACGCCTTATATGAGCCAATTTCAGAAATTAATTCCAAGCCCTCAAATGCATTATTTAGAAACCTATAATGCAAGTGAAGGATTTTTTGCAGCACAAGATGATGCAAGTGAAGAAGGTATGTTGTTGTTTTTAAACCATGGTATTTACTATGAATTTATGCCTGTAGAAGAGTACAGTTCTGCCAATCCAAAAACATTAGAATTACGTGAAGTAGAGCTGGGCAAAAATTACGCAATTATAATCAGTACCAATGCTGGATTGTGGCGCTATCTAGTTGGCGATACAGTGCAGTTTACAAGTCTGCGTCCTTTTAGAATAAAGGTAAGTGGTAGATTGAAATTTTTCATCAATGCATTTGGCGAAGAAGTAATTGTAGACAATAGCGACCATGCCATTGCTGAAGCTTGTGCTGCTACAAATGCTATAGTAAATGATTATACAGCATGCCCTGTTTTTTTTAGTGATAATGAGTGTGGTGCGCATGAGTGGATTATAGAATTTGATAAAGCACCAGAAAATCTAACAACATTTACAGAAGCCATGGATGCAGCATTGAAAAAAATAAATAGTGATTATGAGGCAAAGCGTTATAAAAATATGGCATTGCGTATGCCAATTGTACATATCATGCCAAATGGAGGTTTTAATAATTGGTTGAAGAGCAAAGGAAAATTAGGCGGACAACATAAAGTGCCACGCCTAGCCAATGATAGAATAGTATTAGAAGAAGTAATGGAATGGATGAAGAATGAATATTAATTTCTAATCATTAAAAAATACAATATGGATTTACAAATTACTACAGATAGGCTTACATTAAGTCCATTGTCACCACATGATGCAGTATTTATTTTAGAGCTTACAAACACCAAAGGTTGGTTGCAGTTTGTTGGAGATAGAGGTATTAAAATTGAAGAGGATGCAAATGCATATATTCAAAAAATGAATGCAAATATAGATTTTCAGTTTTGGACAGCAGCATTGCTAGAAAATGGTGAATCAATTGGTATGGTTTCTTTTATGAAAAAAGATTACCTGGAGGCTCATGATATTGGATTTGCATTTTTGCCAAATTATAATGGAAGTGGCTATGCAATAGAGGCAACTAAAGCTGTATTGAAAAACAGAATTGAACAAGATAGTCATTCTACAATTATTGCAGAGTTGCTACCAAGTAATGAAAGAAGCATAAAATTATTGGCGAAAATTGGGTTTGTATATCAAAAAGAGTTAGTTAAAGATGACGAAATATTACATATCTATCAATTAGATACAAGACCTTTTTTAGAGGCAGAAAAAATGTTTGATGCATTAAAACCTAAAAAATCAAAAGATCCACTGCATGGCAAAACATTGTTGGCAATCATTACAGAATTGCAAGAAGAACTTGGATGGGAAGCGCTCGCAGAAGTTGTTCCAGTAAATTGTTTTCAGCACAATCCTAGTATTAAAAGTAGTTTAACTTTTTTACGTAAAACACCTTGGGCCAGAAAAAGAGTAGAGGATTTATGGGTGAAGGAAATTGGGAATCCAATATTTTAATTCAATACCAATTCTGGCAAACGATAACTGCTACTATCAAATACAAATAATTCATCTATTTCAAAATGCCAATACTTATGTAATGGGCTTCTTTCTAAAAGCTTTTCTACTTTTAATTTGCTTTCTGCATTTATTATCATCCAGCTGCGCATACTTTCCATACTTACACTGTAATAATCTATTGTGCCTTTGTTGATAAGATGATTGATATACACGCGATGAGGTGGTACAAAAGTCATAAACTCTTCATCCATTTCAAACTGTATTGTTACTTGATATTTTGGCATTATTATTTTTATTAAAGGTAAGTTTATTTATTGAATGGCATAGTCTGCTATTTCCCCAGCTAGGCTATCATTGTACATCATTTCTGCACGCAAATAATTGTCTGTATAGCCTTCCATTTTTCCGTTTTTATTAAATTTTTCCCATAGCACAGGTCTGTTTGTATTGATATGTTGCTGTAGGAAATATTCCATTTTTTTATAGCTTAAATTACGCAATATTTTGTTTCTTTCGTTGCGAATATTGATTGGCACAGCATTAGGCATTGACGCAGCTAATGTATCTGCTCTTTCGCTGTAAGTAAATACATGTAAATAGCTTACGTCTAAGTCATGTAAAAATTGAAAAGTTTCTTGAAAATCCTCTTCTGATTCTCCTGGGAAACCCACAATGACATCTACTCCAATGCAGCAATGCGGCATTATTTCTTTAATGCGTTGCACACGCGCAGTATATACCTCTCGCTTGTATCTGCGGCGCATTAAGCCCAATATTCTGTTGCTTCCACTTTGCAGCGGAATATGAAAATGCGGCATCCATTTTTTGCTATTTGCTACAGTTGTAATAATTTCGTCTGTAAGTAAATTAGGTTCTATGCTACTAATTCTAAATCGATTGACAAGTGTGTTTGCTGCCTCAATAGCATTTACCAATGATGTAAAATTTTGTTGATTGCTTTCAAAATCGCCAAGATTTATTCCAGTCAATACAATTTCTTTAGAGCCTGCTTCGCCTATTGCCTTTATATTTTCTAAAACATTTTCTATAGTATCACTTCTACTTTCTCCACGCGCCATAGGTATTGTACAAAAACTGCAATTGTAATTGCAACCATCTTGTACTTTTAAAAATGTCCTTGTTCTATCTCCTTCGCTATAGGTGCTTGTAAAATCTTTTACATCTTCAATGTCACAACTACAGATTTTAGTACTATCTCCTTTAGTAAAGTTATTAATATGCGTAATAATATTAAATTTTTCTGCAGCGCCTAATACCAAATCTACTCCAGGTATCTCTGCTATTTCTGTAGGTTTTAATTGCGCATAGCATCCTGTAATTACTACCATTGCTTCTGGTGCTTTCCGTTGTATACGGCGCACCAATTGCTTACATTCTTTATCTGCATTTTCTGTAACACTACATGTATTTATTACATATACATCAGCTTCTTCTTCAAAACTTTTTTTTGTATAACCCGCTGCCTCCATCATTCTACTAATAGTGCTGGTTTCGCTATAGTTAAGTTTACAGCCAAGTGTATGAAATGCAATGCTTTTTTGTCTCATTATTTATTTGGCAAAAATAGTGTTTAATTTCATGGCTAATTTGTAGTTTTGGTCAATTATATGAAAAACAAATCGTTAATCAATTTAATTATTTTATTATTTCTGATCATTGCAGTAGTTGTAGTGATGCGCAATCAAAAAAGTAATAGCACAGATGCTTTTCGCAAAAATCAAAGTAGTCATTTTGTAAATACAGGTAAGCCAAAAGGCTATTTTTTCAGCGACCCCAAAGATATAAATAGGCACCCCAAAGGCATTCAGTATAGCAAACATGCCAAATGCAGAATGGAATGCAGGCATTTAGATGAATCTGAAGTAAATGAAATATTGCAAACAGGCGAAATAAACTATAAAAAAAGCAATGATAGGCCACAAAAATGCCCTACTTATGCATTAGAAGGGAAAACCCATGATGGTCAGCAAACACGCATGGTATTTAGCTTTTGTGGCGCAGAAGAGGTTACTTTGGTAACTGTGATAGATTTGGATACCGATTGGAAGTGTAATTGCTTTTAGAAGTTTAATAATTAGTATACATCAAATCATAAAAATACTACAAATTATTCAACTACCTTTGTCCTTCATTTTTACAAAAAGGCTTTGAATAAAATATTAAAATACATTTATAGTTTGTGGGTAATGATAGTATTTATTGTAATGCTATTGATTGGCTTTCCTGTTGTTTTGCTTGTTATGCTATTTCCACAAAAGAAAAGAATTATTATAATGCATCACCTCATGCAAGGGTTTTCTTGGACATGGTTTTTGCTAATTGGTATATATTCCAAGTTTTACAACAAGCACATAATAAAAGAAGGCGAAAGCTGTATTTTGATTCCTAATCATAGTAGCTATTTAGACGCTGCATTAATATACCGTGCTATAGATGCTGTTTTTTTAACTTTAGGTAAAATAGAAATTGCAAAAGTGCCATTGTTTGGTATCATCTATAAAACTATTGTGGTATTAGTAGATAGAAGCAGTGTGATAGCTAAGGCAAAAAGCTTTTTACAAATGACTAGTGTGCTAGAACAGGGCATTGACATTATTGTATTTCCTGAAGGAACTTTCGATGAATTTGATTCTGATTTAAAACCATTTTTTGATGGTGCATTTCGTTTAGCCTTGCACGCTAAAAAACCCTTGTTGCCAATATTATTTGTAGATGCTCGCGAAAGATTGCATCCAAGTTCTATTTTTAGCTTTACACCAGGTGCCTGCAGAATCGTTTATTTGCCACCTATAGAAACTGCCCATTTGCCTAAGAATTGCCAATCGGAAATTAAGGATTACGCATACGAATATATGAATACTATGCTGAATTATTGTCGAGCTAATGGTTGCAAAGATTCCTTGGCTGTGGCTGAAAAATGGAGAGCAGAAAATAAATTGGTTGTAAAGGAAGCAGTGAATAAGAAATAAAAGGTATACTAGCCGCAGGAAAAATGTTTTCCTAACTAAGTTTCTCTTTAATATCTTTACCTTTCCATCTTGAAATACGCAAATATCATACTGCCTTTATTTATAGCAGATACTTTTACTTATGGCATTCCAATAGAGATGCAAGAAGAAGTAAAAGTAGGTATGCGTGTAGAAGTGCAATTTGGTGCAAAAAAAATTTACAGTGGAATAGTTTTTGCTTTGCACAACAATAAACCTGAAGGCTATATTGTAAAACCAATCAAATCTATTATTGATGCAGAGGCAATTATTTCAGAAACTCATTTGCATTTTTGGAAATGGATAAGCACTTATTATATGGCCAATCTTGGCGAAGTTATGAATGCTGTGTTGCCAGCTTTTCTAAAGCTAACTAGCGAAACTGCCATCATGAAAAATGAGTATGCCGATACGACTATTTTGGAATTGAATGATGACGAATATATCATCATGGAAGCTTTAGAACTGCATTCAGAGCTTACACTGGATGAAGTAGAAAAACTAATGCCAACTAAAAATGCACGCAGAGCAATTAGCAGTTTAATTGCTAAGCAGGCAATCATTAGCTTCGAAAATGTAAAGGAATCTTACAAGCCAAAAACAGAAAATATCATTACCCTGCACGAAGAATATGATACTGAAGAAGCACTAAATATTTTATTTACAGCTTTAGAAAAATCGCCAAAACAACTACATTTATTATTAAGCTATTTACATTTGCACATCAATAATTTTGGTGTAAAACAAGCAGATTTATTAGAAAAATCTGGAGCCTCTTCTGCGCATTTAAAAGCATTGATAGATAAGCAAATTTTGCATGCAAACAAGCAAAAAGTAGATAGGATACAATTTGCTATTAGTAAAGAATACGAAAATTTTACATTAAGCAACGCACAAGAAAATGCTTTAACACAAATACAAATTGCTTTTGCCCAAAACAAACCTGCTTTGCTGCATGGCATAACAGGTAGTGGTAAAACCAATGTGCATATCCAAGCTATGAAAAGCTTTGTAGATGCTGGCAAACAAGTGTTATATTTATTGCCAGAAATTGCATTAACCACGCAAATTATTAATAAAATATTCTCTGCATTTCCAAATCAAATAGCGGTTTATCATAGCAAATTTAGCAACCATGAAAGAGTAGAAACTTGGCAAAATATTCGCAATGGCAATACAAAAATTTTAATAGGAGCGCGCAGTGCATTGTTTCTGCCTTTTAGCAATTTGGGTTTAATAATAGTAGACGAAGAGCATGATGGAAGCTATAAACAGCAAGACCCATCACCGCGTTATCATGCCAGAGATGCGGCAATTGTATTGGCCAATTTATGTAATGCAAACATACTTTTAAGCAGTGCTACTCCTAGCGTAGAAAGCTATTTAAATGCCCAACAAGGCAAATATGCATTAGTGCAATTAAAGGATAGATTTGGCGTTGCAACATTGCCAAATATTACTGTGGTAGATAATAAAACAATTCCTGCTATTCCTCGCATATCGCCATTGCTTAGCAATACTTTGATAGAAAAAATTCAACAAACTATCCAACAAAAAAAGCAAGTGATATTATTTCAAAACCGCAGAGGATTTGCACCATACTTGTACTGTAGTGATTGTGGTTGGAGTGCTAGATGCAAAAATTGCGATGTGGGTATTAGCTATCATAAAGCTACAGATAAATTGCATTGCCATTATTGTGGCACCAAATGGCCTATCATAAAAGCATGCCCCAATTGCCACAGTGCTAAATTATATTTCAAAAATTATGGCACAGAAAGGGTAGAAGAAGAGGTAAAAAGAATTTTTCCTACAGCGCATATCGATAGGTTAGATATTGATACAGCAAATACCAAAAATAAATACCAAAATATCATTCGCAATGTAGAGAAAAATGTAACAGATATTTTGATAGGTACACAAATGGTGGTGAAAGGTTTAGATTTTGATAATGTACAATTGGTGGGTGTGCTTAGTGCAGATAGTTTGTTTACATTGCCAGACTACAGAGTCAATGAAAGAGCATTCCAATTGCTAAGCCAAGTAGGCGGTAGGGCAGGCCGGCAAGATAGCAAAGGCGAAGTAATGATACAAGTATTGGATACTAATAATGCTGTAGTAGCTATGGTGCAACAACATTTGTACGAACCATTTGTATTGCAAGAAATAGAACATAGAAAAATATTTTTGTATCCACCGTATGTGCGATTGATAAAACTAGAAATTAAAAATTCTTATTTAGAAAAAGTAGTTGCCACTGCAGATGTATTGTGTAGCTATTTAAAAGCAATTGCCAATATTCATGTAATAGGCCCAAGCGAACCATTGGTAGCGCGCATTAAAAATGATTATATCCGCGAAATAACTATTAAGTGTGTCAGAGATGCAAAAGAGCTAGAGCGAATTAAATTGCAAATAAAAAATTATATCACGCAAACACAAGCTGATAAGCGGTATGCAATGGTGCGCATTAATTGTGATGTAGATCCGGTGTATTAGAGTTACTTACCGTTTATCAAATTATTGCTGATATAGTCCTTATTATCATTTCTTTCACACATTGCATATTATATTTGCTGTTATGAATATTAATATATTTAAGAAAAAGCCAGCCGAGTCTAATGCAAAGAAAAAAAGTTTAGGAAGAGAGTGGTTAGATGCAGGTGTATTTGCGGTTGTAGTTGCTACCTTAATCAGAACTTTTATTTTAGAAGCATATACAATTCCTACAGGTAGTATGGAAGGAAGTTTGCTAATCAACGATTTTTTGTTTGTTAGCAAAATGCATTATGGTGCACGCATTCCAAATACGCCATTATCTTTTCCTTTTGTACACAACGAAATGCCAGGCGGCTTAGGTAAAAGTTATTCAGAAGCTGTAAAATGGCCTTACAAAAGATTGCCAGGTTTTAGCAAAGTAGCTCGCTACGATGATGTAGTTTTTAACTATCCTGAAGGGGATACTATTATTAAAGAATTTCCAGGAGCTAGCTATTATGATATCAACAGAGTAAATCCTGCTATGGCTGCGCAAAACACAATTGATGTTAGACCAATAGATAAAACAGATAATTACATCAAAAGATGTGTAGGATTGCCTGGCGATAAAATTCAAGTAAAAGAAGGAAGGCTTTATGTAAATGATGAAAAAGCACCTGAGTTCAAATTTTTACAATCATCTTATTTAGTAAAATTAAAACCTGGACAAAGCATAGATTATGCAGATTTAGAACAGTTTGATATCAGGCACGAAGATTATAATAATGATATTTTTGAAAGAGGGGCAGGCATGTTTGAAATAATGACGAATGCAGAAAGTATAGAAAAAATTAAAAAACTACCAGCGGTAGATAGCGTTGTAGAATATCTATATCCCGCAAATGTATCTATGGGAGTGCAAGAAGAATGCTTCCCGCATGATGCTCAATATCGTTTTAATCGCGACAATTTTGGTCCAATAGTTTTGCCTAAAAAAGGAGATGTGGTGCAAATTAATTCTGTAACATTACCACTATATCGCCGCTTGATTCAAGTGTACGAAGGACATCAATTGCAAGTAAAAGATAGTACTATTTTGATAGATGGCAAGCCAGCTACTAATTACACCATTCAAGGGAATTACTATTGGATGATGGGAGACAATCGCCACAATAGTTTGGATAGCCGCTTTTGGGGTTATGTGCCAGAAACCCATATTGTAGGTAAAGCATGGTTTGTATGGATGAGCTACGAAGGCAGCCTAGCGCATATTCGTTGGAGTAGATTGTTTCATGGCATTAAATCTTTAGAAAAATAATTAGGATGAAATATATACTTTTGGCTGCAATAATTTTTAGCATTGCTATGTATTCTTGCGGAAATTCTTCCCAAAATAATCAAGGAAAAAATGCTGATACAATGCTTGAATCTGCTCCTTCCGGGGAAATTCTATTTAATCAAAATTGTAAAGTATGCCATAGTTTAAATGCGGCAGCTAGCTCAGGCATGGCGCCAGTTTTAGATTCTGTAAAAACACATTGGATAGATAAAAATGCACTCGCTAGTTTTATAAAAAATGCCAGTGAAAATAAGAATGTCAATGCACATACAACTGCCTTGTTTGCAGAATGGCAAAGCAAACCACAAATGCCACCATTTATGGGCTTCACAGATAAAGAGGTGATTGCCATTGCAGAATATTTGTATCAACACGCTAATTAAAATATTTAATAGTATAATTGACTGTTATATTAAGGTATTCAGCCTAATCCATGTTAATTATTATTTATTGCGATCATTATTTAAAAATACTAAAGTAATTTAGCGTAACTATTTTATTAGTTAGATAAAATAGCTAGGATTAGGATATGAAAAAGATAGTATTAATTGCTTTAGCTATAGTTGCTTTTGCTGTTCAGTTGTTTGCAGATGATGGTACAAGTTTTTATCAAAAAGCATTAGAAAATATTAAAGCTGAAAATTTTAAATCTGCGTTTGATAATTTAAGTAAAGCGTTAGCATTAGAACCTCAAAATAATTTATATAAAAAAGAAATGGCCTTTGTGCAATATAAAAGAAAAGCCAATAGAGAAGCTATTATTTTAATAGAAGAATTGATAAATAATGGCGATAAAACTGCTATTAATTATGCAAGATTATCCGAATTATATACTGCAGCCAAACTGTATGCAAAAGCTATTGAATACGCAAAAATCGTAAACGAAAAAGAGTTGAAAGATGTTGAAAAAGTTTCTTATTACACAGAGCTTGGCAATGCTTACAATGCCATAAATTTTTTCCCACAAGCTATAGAAGTTTGGGAAAAAGTAGACAAGCTTGTGCCTAATAATTTACAAATTTTAGATAAGCTAGCTAAAGCAAATGTTAGTCTTACAAAAGATGCAGAAGCTTTGGCTTATTATAGAAAAGCTATTGCCATAGATGCAAAAGATAAAAATAGATTATTTGATGCGGGTATTGCTGCTGAAAACTGTATGAAAAGAACAGAAGCTATTGATTATTTTTTAAAAGCAAAAGCAGCAGGTTATCCAGATGATGTAGATTTTAATTATGAAATAGCTAATGTATATTACGATGGAAAAGATTATAAAAACGCCATTATTTATTTAGATAAAGCAAGAGCATCATCGCCTTATGACCAAGGTGTAGCAAGCCTTACAGCTTATAGCTATTATTATGGTGGTGAAACAAAAATTGCAAGAGAAGTTATAGAAGGTATGATACAAATAAACCCTAACAATGGAGATCTGTATTACTTAATGGGTATGACATGGCAAAAAGATGCCAACATGGATAAAGCAGAACGCTATTTTGATAAAGCATTTAAACTAAAGCCAGCATTAGAATCTTTGCGTGTTAGTAAATCGGAATTATTTGGTAAATAATATATTACATTTTTTCTGGAGCTTGTATACCTAATAATTGCAGGCATGTAGCAATAGTATTTTTGGCTAATTCGCAAATTTGCAGACGCAATATTTTCTTTTCTTCTGTTTCGGCTGTTAGTACTTTTAATTCTGCTAAAAAACTATTGAGCTGCTTAGCTACACTAAATACATAATTGCATAATATACTAGGATTTAATTCTGCTGCAGATTGCATGATGCTTTGTGTAAATTGTTCGCAAAGTTTTATTACTTGTTTTTCTGCTTTCAAAAGTTCAATAGTAACATCTACATTTTTATTTGTGTTTTCTTTTCGCAAAATGGCACAAGTTCTAGCATGCGCATATTGTATAAATGGTCCTGTAAAGCCATGGAAATCTATACTCTCTTCAGGATTAAAAATCATTTTCTTTTTGGCATCTACACGCAACAGAAAAAACTTTAACGCACCTTGCCCAATTGTATTGTATAAGGTATCTAACTCATCAGTCGTAAAACCTTCAGTCTTGCCTAATTCGTTGGTGTGCTTAGCTGCAATTGCTATCATTTCATCCATTGTATCATCTGCATCTACTACAGTTCCTTCTCGCGTTTTCATTCTGCCACTTGGCAATTCTACCAAGCCGTAGCTTACATGTTGTATGCCTTCAGCACAAGGTTCTCCTAACTTTTGCAAAATTAATTTTAATACTTGCATGTGGTAGTTTTGCTCATCTGCTATTACATAAAGGCTTTGGTCTAATTGATAATCATTGTATTTCAATTGTGCTGTACCAATATCTTGTGTGATGTACACACTTGTGCCATCGCCACGCAAAAGTAATTTTTCATCTAGTCCATCAGCAGTCAAATCTATCCAAACACTATTGTTTTCTTTTTTAAACAATACACCATTATCTACACCAGCTAATACAATTTTTTTGCCTAACAAATAGGTTTCACTTTCTTTATAATATTTATCAAAATGAATTCCTAATTTGCTATATGTATTTTCGAATCCAGTTATTACCCAGCTGTTCATTTCTTGCCAAAGTGCAATAGTGTCAGCATCATTTTCTTCCCACTTCAATAGCATTTCTCTAGCACCTTGCATGTAGTTAGTATTTGCTTTTGCAATATCTACAATTTTATCTTTGATATCTTTTTTCTTATTAGCCTCCGCTGCATTATTATAGGCTATTACAAGTTTTTCAGTAGCATTTATTTGCGATTCATTTATTTTTGAAAAATTATTTTGCAGCAATTCTTCTGTTATCGCTGCAGCTTCTTCTTTCATTTTATTTTCAAATAGTACATAATAATATCCTACCAAATGATCACCTTTTTTGCCACTGCTAGTTGGTGTTTCTCCATTGCCAAATGCTTGCCAAGCATACATGCTTTTGCAAATATGTATACCTCTATCATTTAACAAATTAGATTTTATAACGGTATGTCCATTCGCTGCTAAAATTCTACTTAAACTATCTCCTAAAAAATTATTTCTTAAATGCCCAAAGTGTAATGGTTTATTAGTATTTGGGCTACTAAATTCAATCATTATTTTTTTACCGGTAGATGGTAAGTATTGAATTGCATTGATATTTTCTTGCAAGTAATTTAAAAATAATACTGGTTGAATAGTAATATTTAAAAAACCTTGAATAACATCAAAAGCTGCATATTTCTCCGAATAATTAGCTACTAAATGTTCACCAATTGCATGTGCTATTGCATCTGGTTTCAAACTTAGCTGTTTGCTTAAAGCAAAAGTTACAATGCTATAATCACCTGCAAAATCGGGTTTTGTTTCATTGATTAAAATTTCTGTTGGTGCAATTGTCAAAGAATATATGGTTTGTAAACTTGCCGCAGCATCTTCTTTCAGTTGTTGTAAAATAGTATTCATAATAATTTGACAAAAATAATACATACCAACCCAAACATTCCATAAATAAATCACTTAGTTTTGTAGGAATGAAAAAAATATTAGCAATTGCCATTATTTGCATCAGCAGTTTGTTGTTTTACAGTTGTTCAGAAGACTTTAAAGTAGGGGCACCTTACAAAGAGGTAATGGTGGTATTTGGTTTATTGGATAAAGGAGATACGGCACATTATATTAAAATAACTCGCGGCTTTTTTGACGAAGTAAATAATAATTTGCTAGCTGCAAAAAATGCTGATAGTGTATATTACGATAGCCTTACAGTTGTATTATCTAAAATGAATAATGGAGGTGCTGTAATTCAAAACTACAGCTTGGCTAAGGTAAATTTAGTTACGGAGGGTATTGTAAAAGATACAGGGATATTTGTTGCTAACCCAGCCTATGCTTACAAATTAAAAACTTTGTTAGATCCTAACTATCAGTACCAACTATCTATTACCAATCCTAAGACACAAAAAAAAGTAACTTGTAATACCAATGTATTAGAAAATGCGCCAACAGTATTTGTTGTAGATAATTTGCAAGGTGGAATTTTAGATTTTAGTGATCCTGTTGCAGTAAATGATTTTATTTTTACACCACCGCCTCATGCAGCAATGATTGAAATGTATCTAAGGTTTAATTATTATGAAAAATGGCTGGTAAATGGTACGGAAGTTGGGGCTTCCAAGTATGTAGATATTCCATTTTTCACAAAAAAAGCAATAAATAATCCCAATAATCCAGGCGCAATCAGTTTTAGTTTTTTAAACAATACTTTCTTTGGCTTTATTGGCGGTGGTTTACCTACACCAACTAATGATGTTAAAAGGTATGTAGATACGCCAGATGTTATTTTTTATGCCGCAGGCAATGATTTAAAAAAGTATATAGACATTACAAATGCGCAAGGTGGTATAACTGCTGATCAGATTAAGCCTATCTACACCAATATGCAAGGCGGAGATGCTTATGGCATATTAAGTACGAGGGTAAAAAGAGAAGTTTATCAAATACCATTTAGTAAAAGGACAGTTGATTCGCTAATTTATAGTCCCAATGCTAAGTATTTAAATATTGTAGGCAAAAGCCCTATTTAATATAAATTCAGACACTCTTACATTCTTTTAATATTGTTTCTGCCAAAATGATGGCAATATTATGACAGCTTTTCGGCTAAAAGCAGGTATTTGCTAGTGGCACAATCATTGATAGGTGGTTACTAAATATTTAAAACAAAAGAAAGATGAGTAAAATAATTGGAATAGATTTAGGTACTACCAATAGTTGTGTAGCAGTAATGGAAGGCAACGAGCCTGTAGTAATTGCAAATGACGAAGGTCGTCGTACTACGCCAAGTATCGTTGCGTTTTTGAAAAATGGAGAACGCAAAGTTGGTGATCCAGCTAAGCGTCAAGCGATTACAAACCCACAAAACACTATCATGAGTATTAAAAGATTCATGGGTAGTAAATTTACAGAAATTGCAAACGAAATTTCTCATAACAGCTACAAGGTAGTACAAGGTGATAATAATACACCACGTGTAGATATTGATGGTCGCTTGTATACACCACAAGAAATAAGTGCAATGGTATTGCAAAAAATGAAAAAAACTGCCGAAGATTTTTTGGGTCATGAGGTAAAAGAAGCTGTCATTACAGTTCCTGCATACTTTAACGATGCACAGCGCCAAGCAACTAAAGAGGCTGGAGAAATAGCAGGTTTAACGGTTCGTCGTATTATCAACGAGCCTACAGCTGCGGCTTTGGCCTATGGGTTGGATAAGCAACATGTAGATAGTAAAATAGCTGTATTTGACCTTGGTGGTGGTACATTTGATGTGAGTGTATTAGAATTAGGTGATGGTGTATTTGAAGTAAAAAGTACTAATGGTGATACTCATTTAGGTGGAGATGATTTTGATAAATGTGTAATGGATTGGTTGGCAGAGCAATTTAAAGCAGAAGAAAATATCGACTTGCGTAAAGACCCTATGGCTTGGCAACGTTTGAAAGAAGCAGCAGAAAAAGCAAAAGTAGAATTAAGTAGCAGCCAAGAAACTGAAATTAATTTGCCATATATCACAGCCGTAGATGGTGTGCCTAAGCATTTGGTACGCAAATTAAGCCGTGCAAAATTTGAAAGTTTAGTAGATCATTTAGTAGAGAGAACTTTAGAACCAATGCGCAAGGCTTTAGCTGATGCTGGTTTAAACACTTCCGAAATTGATGAAGTAATCATGGTAGGCGGTAGTACTCGTATCCCTAAAATTCAAGAAGTAGTAGAAAAATTCTTTGGTAAAAAACCAAATAGAAGTGTAAATCCTGATGAAGTTGTGGCAATTGGTGCAAGTATTCAAGGAGGTGTATTAAGTGGAGATGTAAAAGATGTATTGTTGTTAGATGTAACGCCACTTAGCTTAGGAATAGAAACTTATGGTGGTGTTTTTACAAAATTAATTGAAAGCAATACAACTATCCCTAGTAAAAAATCTGAAGTTTTTAGCACCGCTGCCGATAATCAACCAAGTGTAGAAATTAATGTATTACAAGGAGAAAGACCACTTGCAAAAGATAATAAAACCCTAGGTAAATTTATCTTAGATGGTATACCACCTGCTGCAAGAGGCGTTCCTCAAGTAGAAGTTAGCTTTGATATAGATGCTAATGGAATATTAAGTGTAAGTGCAAAAGATAAAGGTACAGGTAAAATGCAGAATATTAGAATCGAGGCCGGTAGCGGTTTAAGCAAAGAAGATATTGAGAAAATGAAAATGGAGGCAAAAGCTAACGAAGAAAGCGATAAGAAATTATTGGAAGAAATCGAGAAATTAAACATGGCAGATGGTTTGATATTCAATAGCGAAAAGCAATTGAAAGAATATGCAGATAAAATACCTGCAGATAAAAAAGAAGCAATTGAAAATGCTTTAAACAATTTAAAGCAAGCACACGAGCAAAAGAATATTCCAAATATTGATGCAAATATCGAAGCTTTAAATGCAGCATGGCAGTCAGCTAGCGAAGATATGGCTAAAGCTGGTCAGGATGCAAATGCAGCTCCTAATACCGGCGAGCAAACTTCAAATACAAATGATGACAACAATGTTACAGATGCAGAGTTTGAAGAAGTAAAGTAGAACAAGATAATAATGAAATCAGCGGGGCTTAATTGTAGAAATAAGCCCCGCTTTTTTTTGTGAAAATGAATATGTGTAAACGATTTATAATTATTAAACTTGAATAAATATTCAATAAATGCATGGCTTATTCCAGTAGGTTGTATTTACAGCACTAATGCCTTATTCATTGTAAATAGCAAGCCATGTTGAACAGTATTCTCTTTGCTGTATGTTTTCTTATAACAATGTCTAAAATGTTTGCTATGTCTTTTATAATCACCTAAGATACAATAAGACCATACTATGAAAGTAGATAGCAATGCAGAACATTGCATTTACAGTAACCAATTTTTCGCACCATTAATAGCCTGCTTCGTATTTTAGTTGATTTAGGATTTATATTAGTATTGAAAAAGTTGCTGCAAATTTTCTTTACATTACCTTTAGGCATAGAAATAATTTTTCTGAAAATACCATGAATACTGCACAACAGAATTTTCAAATTCAAAAGAGACTAACAGTTATAATTTTGCTTCTGTTTATTATAAAAGTTGTTGCGTGGTATTTAACCAATTCTGTTGCTATACTTACAGATGCTTTGGAATACACCATTAATGTAGTAAGTGGGTTTATAGGTTTGTATAGTTTATATATATCTGCAAAACCAAAAGATAAAAACCATCCTTATGGGCATGGCAAAGTAGAGTTTCTATCAGCTACAGTAGAAGGAACATTGATGATTGTTTCTTGCTTTGTAATTATATACGAAGCCATCAATAATTTAAAACATCCGCATCAATTATTGAAGTTGGATTTTGGTATCTACCTAATTGCTTTGTCGGGAATTATTAATTACATCGTTGGCTATTATTCTATTAAAAATGGCAAGCAAAATAATTCATTAGCACTAATTGCTACTGGCAAACATTTGCAGTCGGATACTTATGCAACACTTGGTTTAGTGATTGGATTGATATTGATCTACTTTACACATTATGCCTGGATAGATAGTGCAGTTGCTTTTATTTTTGCCATAATTATTATTATATCGGGATATAAAATTTTACGCACTTCCATAGCTGGTATTATGGATGAAGCAGATGATGATTTATTAGAAAAATTAATAGCTTTATTGCAACAAAAAAGAACAGAAAATTGGGTAGATTTACATAACCTGCGCATTATAAAATATGGAGGTACTTTGCATTTAGATTGTCACTTAACCATACCTTGGTATTTTAATATTCACGAAGGGCACAATGAGGTAGATGCTTTAGATAAAATTGTAAAAGACAATTTTGGAAATAGCTTGGAACTTTTTGTACATACAGATGGCTGCTTAGATTTTTCTTGTAAAATTTGTAGCAAGCAAAATTGTGCGCAAAGGAAATCTAATACTGTGCAAACGGTTACATGGATAGTAGATAATGTTTCTAGCAACGAAAAGCATCGAGTAATCGAAAATTAATGTTTGAGTTGCTTTTTATTAGAACTATCAACATGAGTTACAGCCTACCCCAAATGCAACTTCTTGGAGTGTTAGATTTTCCAATCTCGATACCGAGTATGCACTCACATAGGGTGCTGACTTGTGCTCATTGAAACATCGACAGGCACAAAGCACTCAGAAGGGTGAATACCTCGTGCCGAGAGTATCATCTGCACGATTCCTATTTTGTTTCTCATCCTGCATGTAAACCTTTAGAATATTTTGGGGTGCACTGACAGAGTTGATAATTGATGCAAAGAATAATAAAATAAATTAGTGAATAATATATTTGTTACTTCAACGGTAAACGCAACAATACTTCTTCTAATTCCATTTCTACCTTAATTATCAAATCTCTAGGTTTGCCACCAACGCTTGGGCCTACTATACCAGCTGCTTCCAATTGGTCCATAATTCTACCAGCACGATTGTAACCTAAATTAAACCTGCGTTGCAACATACTTGTGCTACCGCTGCCACTACTCACTACAAGCCTTGCACACTGCTCAAACATCTGATCCAACTCTGTTAAGTTTTTACTGTTTATATTCATTTCTATATCACCATCTGCACCTACATATTCTGGTAAATCATATGCAGTAGGGTAGCCACGCTGATTGCCGATGAATTCTATAATGCGCTCCACTTCTGGTGTGTCTACAAATGCACATTGCACACGCACCAATTCGCTACCATTGCTGATTAATAAATCTCCTTTACCCACCAATTGCTCTGCGCCACCGGCATCTAATATAGTACGGCTATCTACCTTAGCACTTACCCTAAATGCAATACGCGCCGGAAAGTTGGCTTTAATAGTACCTGTAATTACGTTTACACTTGGCCTTTGTGTAGCTATTATTAAATGAATACCAATAGCACGCGCCAATTGTGCAAGCCTTGCAATTGGCATTTCTACTTCCTTGCCAGCTGTCATTATCAAGTCAGCAAATTCGTCTACAACAAGCACTATAAATGGTAAGTAATGATGTCCTTTTTGCGGATTTAATTTTCTGGCAATAAATTTTTCATTGTATTCTTTTATATTTCTTACACCAGCTTCTTTTAATAAGTCGTAGCGTTGATCCATTTCTATACATAAACTATTTAAGGTATTTACTACTTTCTTGGTATCTGTAATAATGCTTTCTTCTTCGTTAGGTAGCTTGGCTAAAAAATGTTTTTCTATCATTTTATAAATGCTCAACTCTACTTTTTTCGGATCAACCAATACAAACTTTAATTGGCTCGGGTGTTTTTTGTATAATAAGGAAACTAGTATTGCATTCAGTCCTACAGACTTGCCTTGGCCAGTAGCACCTGCCATTAGCAAATGGGGCATGGTCGCCAAATCTACCACATAGTTTTCGTTGTCTATTTTTTTACCAATAGCAATAGGTAGGCTAAAATTATTATTGACAAATTTATCACTTGCTATTAAAGTGCGCATGTTTACAATTTGCTTCTTTAGGTTTGGTACTTCTATACCTATGGTTCCCTTACCAGGTATTGGTGCTATAATACGAATACCTAATGCTGCAAGGCTTAATGCAATATCATCTTCTAAATTTCTGATTTTACTGATGCGCACACCTTCTGCTGGTACAATTTCGTATAGTGTTACAGTAGGGCCTACCGTTGCACTAATTTTTGCAATGTTGATGCCAAAGTTTTTCAGTGTTTGAATAATTTGGTTTTTGTGCATTTCCAATTCTTCTTTGGTAACGCTTAAGGCCTCTGTACCTCTATCTTCTAATAAATCTATTGTTGGATATTTGTAATTGCTTAACTCCAAGCTTGGGTCGTATGGCTCCAATCCTTCTACACTACTATGTGGCTTTTCTATTACTTCTGGCTCATCTGGTTTTTGCACTACTTCCATATCCATGTCTCCACCTTCTATTTTTATAATATTTGCCGGCGGTTCGCTTACATCAGTGCTTAATTGTATAGCATTATCATTGCCTGGTGTAGTTGGTTCCACTGGAGTATTTACAGTAAATTCTAAATCTTTAGTATCTACTAGTTCTTCTTCTTCATCATAGTCATTTGTACTAGGTGTTACTTTGGTTAGTTCTTGTTTTTCATCATCTTCTCTATGAAAGGATTGATGTATAAATAATTCGCCTTCTTTTTCTTCATAATGCAAATTATCTTGCTGCAGCAATGCGCTTTCTTTCGCTAATTTCTCTTTTTCTTTTTCTGTAAATAATGTTTGTTTATCTGCTTTTTCTTTCGCCAATCGTGCAGCTTCTCTTTTTTCTGCCCAAGTATTTAAAAATGCAAAAGAAGGATTAAACAACGCAATGAAAGTAGCAAAGCAAATACCAACTAGTATAAATCCTGTACCAATGCTGCCTGCAAAGTTTTGCAGAAACACTACTATGCTATCACCATACAAACCGCCAAAAGGGAAAGTACTTTTATTAAAAATATAGGAAAGTAATGGACTTAGCAATAATGCAGGAATGCCTGCATATTTGACATATTGCAATGTTTTGAATTTGAATTTTATGCTAAATAAGTTAAAAGCCCATCCTCCAAATAATGGAATCAATAAAAAACTAAGCAACCCAAATCCATTGTAGATTAATTGATGCGCAGTTAATGCCCCTATTTTTCCTGCTTTATTGGCTACATGTGTGGTTTTATCTATCAAAAAAGAAAAAATATTATTTGCTCCTAAAACCTTATCTTGATCTGCATACCAGGTGCCAATATAGCTATACATAGCCACCAATAAAAATATAGCAATCAATGCCAAAAATACGCCAACGATTCTTTTATTTTTTTCGTCTTTGAAAAAAGGAACAGTGTTGGTAGTTTTCTTTGCTTTTGGTTCTGGCTTAAAATCATCTTGTTTGCCAGTTTTTTTGCTAGAAGTATTATTTTTTAAAGAATTTGCAGACATTGCTACAAATATATTGATATATAACAAAAAAGAAATAAATTTGAAGTTTATAGTGACACTTTGGATAAAATAATTATGAATAAGATATTTAAAATAGTTGCAGTTTTTATTATAATTGGATTTTTTCACTTTCAAGTAAAGGCGCAAGTTTCCATCACAACTAGTCATTCTGCAGCATCTATGGCGCAAATGTTGGCCGGTGCAGGAGTAACTATCAGTAATGCTTTTTATAATGGCACTTGTGATTCATCTATACAGTCAGGTAAATTTTTCGTTACAGGTACAACCCCATTGGGTTTAGATAGTGGAATAATTCTAACAAGTGGTAGCGTATTAAATGCTGCAGGCGCATCTGCTGTGCCAAGTACAAGCTATAGTAATGCAGGAGACGCAGATTTAGCTATTCTAAGTTCTCCGCAATCCTCTAACGATGCTTGTGTATTAGAATTTGACTTTGTGCCCAAAGGAGATACTGTTAAGTTTAAATATGTTTTTGGTTCGGCAGAGTATCAAACTTATAGCTGTTCTATTGCAGACGTATTTGGTTTTTTTATTAGCGGTCCTGGTATTACAGGGCCATTCTCTAATAATGCAACAAATGTAGCCTTATTGCCAAATGGATGCTATGTAGGTGTAAATACTGTAAATGGACAAACATCAAATCCTTGCGGAAACGCCAGCGGTACATGTGCACCTCCAAACAATGCATTATTTTATAGTAATTTACCAATAGGTAATACAGTAACTGGCGTAGCATATAATGGATTTACAGTGCCTATGTATGCAATTGCTACAGTTACTCCTTGTTCTACATATCATTTAAAATTAGCAGTGTCGGATGCCTCTGATTGGATTTTAGATTCAGGTGTATTTTTAGAGGCAGGTTCTCTATCTTCTAATTCTATTGCCTTTACTCCATTCTCATTATTATCTCAGCCAGACCCGTATTTAGTAGAAGGTTGTGCACCAGGTGGTGTTGTTGTATCTAGGCCAGTGGCTACATCTACAGCGTATGTTGTAAATTATAATATTGGTGGTACTGCTACCAATGGAGTAGATTATCAAGCATTATCAGGCTCTGTTACAATACCTCCAAATCAAACCTCTGCAACAATTGCCATTGTTCCTCTAACAGATGCATTAATAGAAGGTACAGAAACAATTACCATTTTCAAACAAGCTGCTTGCGATACTGTGATTACAGATAGTGTTACATTCGAAATTTATGACAATCTTCGTTTGAAAATCCTTACTAGCGATACTACAATTTGTCTTGGTAAATCTGTAAATATTATTACAGAAGCAGATACTAATTTAAGTTTTATGTGGACTCCTAATCAATTTATCAATAATGATACATTACAAAATCCAACTGTATCTCCTATCAATAATTGCTATTATATTGTGTCTGCAACATTGCCAAATAGCGGATGTGCTCCTGTAAAAGATACTATTCAAATAGATATTAATCCAGGGCCTGTCGTGAATATTGGGCCAGATATTACTATTTGTAAAAACATGGTGCACAATTTTAATCCTACTGTTACACCGCAGCAAACATATACCTATAATTGGTTGCCCTCTGCATCCACAGCATTTTTAAATAGTAGTACCATCCTTAACCCTACTGGCACTTTTACCAATGTTGGAGTTTATCCATTTGTTTTAGTGGCAAGCCCACTTGCTGCAGGTTGTAATGGGTTTGATACCATGACAGTAACTGTTTTGCCAAATGATTTTGTATTAACGAACCAAGACACCACTATTTGTGATGGAGAAAGTGTGCAAGTAACAATTATTGGGCCTAATCAGTTTACATACACTTGGAGTCCAGGTGCTTATGTAAGTAATGCTGGTATTAAAAATCCAATAATTACTACACCTGTACCTAATACTTACAACTGTACTGCTACATACCCGGGTTGCCCAGATATGAACCATAGTTTTCATATCAACATAGAGCCTGTACCACAAGTTAGTGTTGGCCCCGATAGAACAAAATGCTATTACGATACATTGCGTTTAGAAGGTGTTGTATTGCCAGATACATTCAGCCAATATATTTATGCTTGGACACCAACTACTAATTTAAATAATAGCAATACTGCCAATGTAGTTTTTTCTGGTACTACAAGCACTACTTATACACTGAATGTAAGCACCCCAATTGGTTGCAAGGGCAGCGATGTGGTTGCCATTACAGTGTTTCCTAAAAACTTAACTACTTTATTCCCTTCAGATACAAATATGTGCCCAGGTAATTCTGTAACCTTAAGAGCCAATGGAGCTGTAAGTTATTTATACCAGCCAGGTATTTTTATTGCAGATAGTACCGCAGCAATTACTATAGCTACGCCTATTACAGAGCAAACCTATACATTATATTCTATTGATGCTAATGGATGTCCTGATACAGATTATGCGCATATTTTTGTGCCAGATAATGCAATTTTAAATCTTGGTCCTGATGTTACATTGTATCCTGGAGATGATCATCAATTTAATGCATTTACAAACTGTAGTACCTTTTTATGGACTCCACCAAGTTTTTTAAACTATACTAATATTAGCAATCCTACTATCAGTAACCCTACTTCGTCAATACAGTATACGGTGTTGGCTAGCAACGAATTTGGCTGTACAACTTCCGATACAATTACTGTATATGTGATAGATGAAAGTGTAATTACTTTGCCAAATGCATTTAGCCCAGGCAATGGAAGTAGCACAAATGATAATTTAAAAGTGCAACATTTAGGAAATGCTACTTTAAATCATTTTAGAATATTTAATCGTTGGGGACAACTAGTTTTCGAAACTACAAACATCAATCAAGGCTGGAATGGTCGCTACAATGATGTTCCACAGCCAATGGGCACTTATGTGTACCAATTACAAGCAATAACTAACAAAGGAAAAATAATAAATAAACAAGGAAATATTACTTTAATTAGGTAAATTTAAAAATACTAAATATATTTGAAGCATGATGAAGTTCAGACAAACAGTTCTAATCGCATTAGCAGTGCTAGGAATCAGCACCAGCGCAGAAGCACAAGATGTGCATTTTACGCAATTTAATTTTAGTCCATTGACTATCAATCCAGCATTTACAGGTATGCATAATGGATTATGGCGTGCAAGTGGTATCTATAGAAATCAATGGAATTCTGTTACTACACCTTATGTAACTACAGGTATTTCTTTTGATGCACCTATTTATCGTGGTGTTGGCTCTAACACTTATTTAAGTGGAGGTGTCAACTTTTTTACAGATAAAAGTGGTGATGGTAATTTAATGAATAATACCATCATTGGTTCTTTGGCTTACCATAAAAGTTTTGGCGAAACAGATAATATGTCAATTTCTTTAGGTATGCAAGGTGGTTATGTACAAAAAAGCATTGATTTAAGTCGTTTGTATTTTGCAGATGAGTTTAAAAATGGCGGGTACAATTTAGGTACTACGCAAGAGTTATTAAACAATAGAATTAATTCTTATGTGGCTAATGTTGGTGTAAACTGGGGACATGCACCTAGCGAAAAGTTTGCTTATCAAATAGGTGCTGCTGCATACAATATCAATCAACCATTGGAAAGTTTTCAAAAACAAACTCCTAATAATGAAGTAGGTTTAGGCATGCGAATTAATACGCAATTAGGTATTGTATGGCATGCAAATGACAGATTCAGTGTATTGCCAGCGGTATTGTATCAAACGCAAACAAATGCAAGCGAATTAATAGCTGGTACAGAATTAAAATTTCGCCTTGGCGAAGAAGATGTGCGCAGTGTAGCTAGCTCATTATTTTTAGGTGGTTGGACCCGAACTGGCGATGCTACTTTAGTAACCGGGGGAATAGAAATGAAAGGATTTAGAGTGGGTGTAGGGTATGATTTAACTTCTAGTAAATTAAAAACAGCTGCTTCTGGCGTAGGTGGTTTTGAATTAGGAGTGCAGTATATTCAACCTAATCCTATCGACTTTGCTCGCAAGGTATTCTTTCCATGTGCACGATTCTAAAAAAAAGTAGCACATAATTAACAAAAATTACATAATAACCATTATTTTTACGCATTCAGCAACATTATATTTCAAAGGGAATGAAATTCAAACATTTATTATTACTCGTAGCATTATTTATTAGTAGCGCATCACAAGGACAGCTATTTCAAAATCAGATTGAAAAAGAAGATTTAATAGCTAGACTACCATTTGCAAAAAAGATGAGAGTAGCCGAAGGTCTGTATCGTGCAGGAAGTTTCGACAATGCATCTAAGTATTTTGGACAATTAAAAAGAGAGCAACCACGCAATGCTTATTTAGCTATGATGTTGGCAGAATGTGCTCGTCAAAGTAGAGATTATCCTCCTGCGGCTAAGTATTACAGAGAAGCTTATGAATTAGCTCCTGGTTTATATCCAACCAACCCTTACAAAGAGGCAGACATGCTTAAAAGTAATGGACAGTATCAAGATGCTATTGATAGAATCAATTTCTTTTTGAATAATCCTATTTATAAGGTAAAAGACAAAAAGTTAAGAGCTATGGCTATGCGCCTAAGAGATGGTGCGGATATGGCTATGAAAAGTTTGGCTGAGCCAGAACCAGTGTATGTAAAAAATGCTGGACCTAATGTAAATACAATTGCTACAGAAGGTGCGCCAATGCCATTAGGCGATACAGCATTGCTATTTAGTACAATGAATGTAAATCAAATCATTGATGTGAAAAAAGTGAACCGTGCAGATTATGTAGCTCGTTTAATGTGGGCACCAAAAGAATTTGATCGTACTCGTATCAAAGATACTTTTGAAGTTGCCATGCCATTTACAGATGGCAGATTCAATGATCCTAAATTTTTTATCTCTAACGGAAGTTGGAGTCCTGGTAGACAACGTTTCTATTATTCTCAATGTGCTTACCAAGATTCAGGAAAAGTTCGTTGCGAAATTAGAGTAGCTAATTGGGATACAGTTCGTGGAATTTGGGGTGTTTCTAAACCATTGGATGATTTTATTAATGATCCAACATCTGATAATACAAATCCTTATTGTGGTATGGTAGGTAAAAAAGAAGTATTATTCTTTTCTAGTAACCGCAAAAGCCAAGGTGCTGGTGGGTATGATATTTGGTATAGTGTTTACGACCCTAAACAAAAAACATATCGTCGCCCTCAAAACTGTGGTAAAAGAATTAATACCAATAGAGATGAAAAAACGCCTTGGTATGACAGCAAAAAAGGAATTTTATATTTTAGTAGCAATGGATTATTAAGCGTAGGAGGAATGGATGTGTTTGCAGCAGTTGGTGGCCCTACAAGATACGGCAGTGTTAAAAACTTAGGCTTCCCTTACAATTCCCCTGCAGACGACTTTGGATATGTAGAAGATAACAATGCAAAAGGAAATGCTTATGTAGTTAGTAATCGTTTAGGATCTATGTACTTGAAAAATCCTACTTGTTGCGATGATATTTGGAGAGTAATAAAAACACCAGATTTATCCGTGAAAGGAAATGTTTATGATGAAGCTACTGGCGCATTATTAGCTAAAACGGTTATTAAAATGACTGATGATGATGGTAATAAAGTAGTAGATACTTTTATGAGTGCAAGCGGTAACTATAAGTTTAATGCTTATATGGGTAAAAATTATACAATCTCTGCAGATAGAGAAGGATACACAAGTGGTAGCATGCCATTTAGCACAGCTAATATGACTAGCATGGATCCAGATTTAGAATCTACAGTTGATATTTACATGCGTAAAATTGTAAAAGGTGATGAAGTATTTAAAGTATCGAATGTTTTCTACGATTTTGATATTGAAAGATTCCAACCCGGTTCTTATACATCATTAGATTCTTTAGCAGGATTTATGAGTGCAAATTCTAGTTTAAGTGTTGAAGTTTATTCTAATACAGATGGTAAAGGAGATGACAAATACAATGACGAATTATCTGTGGCTCGTGCTCAAAAAGTAATTGACTATTTAGCTGGAAAAGGAATAGATAGAGCTAGAATGGTAGCAAGACCGCAAGGTAAAAGAGTAAAAGCACAACAAGAGGGTGGTGCAAATGATGCAGAAGCTCGTGCTATGAATCGTCGTACTTATTTCCGTATCATTGGCGAAGTACCTGGTAGACGTATCATGTACGATGATAACAGACCAGAGTATATCGATAAATCTACTAAAGGGCAACGTGATCAAAACTTACAAGTTCCAGAAAACGAAGAAGCAGATCAAGGTGTTATTCCTGCAGAGGCTCAAACTAAATAATAGTTTAACTAAAATAATATAAAAAAGACTTTCTAGTAATAGAAAGTCTTTTTTTATTAGGTATGATTTTGTAGTTGCAAATTTCACTTAGAAAATTTGACAATATAATTCTGTATACTTTTTTTTAATCTTGTATTGTTTACGTTGCTGAATTCTATTTTGAAGCATTCTAATATAGCTATACAAATTGCTCATCATAAATTAATCTTTGGGAATTACTGCTATTGATTTTGTCTCTCGATTTAAATACAATAGTATTCATTGGATTGTTTAAAAATATTATTACTTAAAACTAATTGCTATTTACTTCTTTAGAATTAATAGCAAATAATAAGCAAATCCAAGCAGCTATTAAACACAAGCCGCCAATTGGTGTTACAATACCTAAGCCTTTAATACCAATGATATCTTTACTTGCTAGCAAATTCAAAATATAAATGGAACCACTAAATAAAACTGTACCAATTGTAAAAAGCCATGTGGCAGTTTTAATATATTTTCCTGTACAAAAAAAACTTAATATGCCTGTAAAAGTTAATGCAAGTGCATGGTAAAACTGGTAACGAACTCCAGTTTCAAAACTAATTAATTGTTCTGGAGTAAAAATTGTTTTTAAATAATGTGCGCCAAATGCGCCAATAATTACTGCACTTGCACCTAATAAAGTAGCATTGACTAAAGCTGGTTTAAACATTTATGTATTGTTTGTACAAATATAGGCAAGGTAATTTTCTCAATATCAATGATACTTGTAGCCTGCTTGTAAAATGCTTCTCTTTCGTCTAAAGTTTTATCTATAAATTCTTTTAACTCCAAATTATTCATCATAGCTATCAAAGGCCTAGACGTTCTACTTTTTTTCAATCTTTCCAATAAAAATTCTTTACTTGCTTTTAAATAAATGGTTGCTCCTTTTTGGTTCATTAAATCCATATTATTATTAAAGCATGGAGTACCACCACCACAAGCTATTAAATAGCCCTTATTAATTTTAATTAAATCCTGTAAAACCTGATGTTCTACTTCTCTAAAATATTCTTCTCCTTTTTCAAAAAACAAATCATAAATATTTGTGCCCTCTAAATCCTCGATAATATTATCCATATCAAATGCAGGCATCATCACTTCTCGCGACAACATTTTACTATAGTGGCTTTTGCCACATCCCATAAATCCTACAAAATAAATATTCATGTTTGTATTTGCAAATTAAAACAAACTATTAGAGGTTTCCAAATTCATCTAATTGTACTTTGGCAGTAAATATAAAAACACCCACTCTAAATATAGAAGTGGGTGTTTTTTATAATCGTTTATTTTGTTAAGTAGTTTATATTCTTAAGCATTACAGGTAGCATCTGAATATTTGCATCTTATTACTTATATCTATTTACAAGCTATCATCTTCGCCAGACAACCATTTTTTTACTTGTGCTGTGCTAGTGCTCTTTGGCCTTTCTAATGGCATACCTATAGCTCTATCCCATATCAAACTAGCTAGAACGCCTAAAGCACGGCTTACTCCAAATAATACAGTATAGAAATCTTCTTCTATCAAACCATAATGCATTAATATACTGCCACTATGCGCATCTACATTAGGCCAAGGGTTTTTAATTTTTCCTAAACTTTCCAAAATTGGTGGCACTACTTCGTATACATTCCATACAGTATTCACCATTGGATCTTCTGGACAATATTTTTTTGCAAATTCTTGTTGCGCTGTAAAACGTGGATCTGTTTTGCGCAATACTGCATGGCCATATCCTGGAACCACTTTTCCTTTTACAATTGTACTTTTTACATACTCTGCTATTTGATCTTTACTAGGAACCTTAGTATTTAACTCGGTGTACATTTCTTCTATCCAACGAATCACTTCTTGGTTAGCCAAGCCATGCAGTGGGCCTGCAAGTCCATTCATACCAGCAGCAAAACTTAAATAAGGATCGCTTAATGCACTACCTACTAAATGTGTAGTATGCGCACTTACATTTCCACCTTCATGGTCTGCATGTATGGTTAAATACAAACGCATAAACTCGCGAAAGCCTTCATCTTCATATCCTAGCATGTGTGCAAGATTCGCACTCCAGTCTAGCATACCATTTGGTTGAATATGCTCGCCGTTTTTATATTTTCTACGATAAATATAAGCTGCTATACGAGGTAAGCGAGCTATTAAATTCATGGTATCTTCGTAGGTGTAATCCCAATAATCTTTTTTGTTGATGCCCTCGCTATAAGCTTTTGCAAATAAACTTTCGTTTTGCAAAGCCATTACACCAATACTAAATTGCGTCATTGGATGGGTAGTGATAGGCAAACTTTCAATAGCATCAAATACATAATTTGGCACATGGCTTCTGCGGCCCCAAGTGCTGCTAATATTATCTACATCTGCTTCTGTAGGTAATTCTCCTAAAAGCATTAAGTGAAATAATCCTTCTGGTAAGGGTTGGCTACCACCATCTGCTTTTGGTAATTTTTCTACCAATTCTGGAATGCTGTAACCACGAAAGCGAATACCTTCTTGCGAATCTAATAAAGATGTTTCTGTA
>CAIXQW010000023.1 GCA_903921675.1 uncultured bacterium
AATAAAAATTGTTTTTAGCTAACCAATTGCTAGCCTTCTAATTGAGAATTACCATATTCATCTATGTAAATTTTTATTAGTAATACAAAAATTGATAATAAAATTGGTCCAAAAATAATACCAATAAATCCAAATAAATTCAAGCCCATCATTACACCAAAAATGGTTACTAATGGGTGTACATCAGATAAATGTTTTTGCACTAAAAGCCTTGCTAAATTATCAACCACTCCAATTATTAAAAACCCCCAAAGCCCTACGCCAATGCCTTGCCAATTGTGATGCATGGATAATAAATACAAAGCCAATGGAACATATACCAACATGGTACCAACTACAGGTACTACGCTTGCAATGGCTGTCAGTAAGCCAAACAATACAAAGTCTTGCACACCAAAAATCCAATATCCAATTAATCCAACAATGCCTTGTATTACTGCTACTATTGGTATACCTAATGCATTACTAATAATCAATGATCTACTTTTACTAATTAATTCTTGTACATTGTTTTCTTTGAAAGGTAGATTGTTTCGCATTCCTTTTTCTACAGCATAAGTTTGTACCAATAAAAAATATAATATAAAATACATCATAGCTAGTACACCAATACTGTTTAAAGTGCTACCTAAAATAGATTGTCCAAGACTCATTAAAAAGGTATTGGCATTATGTAAATATTCTTGACTGATGACATTGATATGAAACTGTTGTTGTATATAATCTGCCACAATCATTAGTTTTTCTTTTACCAAATTTGGATTGGCAATAATTGGTTGTAATCGGTGATAACCAAAATTGATTAGCCAAGCAAATGGCGCAACAATTAATAATAAGGTACATGCAATAATTAGCATTGCAGCTAAAGATTTTTTCCATTTATATTTTACTATCAAAGTAATTATCCAATTGCGGCACAAAACATAAAAGGTGATTGCGCCTAAAAGCGGCAACAATAAAAAATTCAATTCTCTAAAAATTACTATTGCCAATAATAAAATAACAGCCAGAAAAAGTAATTGCCTAATAATATTTGGATGAATTTGTGATTTCATTGTTCAAATATCGCGTAAAAATAATGGAAAAAGCAATCTAGATGGATATATGGCAATTATGCAATACCAATGGATAATTGTATACTATTAATGGAAAAATATGTTTAATTTGCCACTCCAATTTACAAAATAAAATGAAAAGAATATTAATAACAGGTGCAGCAGGATTTTTAGGTAGCCACCTCTGCGATAGATTTATAAAAGAAGGTTATCATGTAATAGCAATGGATAATTTGCTAACAGGTAATATTAAAAATATTGAACATCTTTTTCCATTAGCCAATTTCGAATTTCATCATCACGATGTAAGTAAGTTTGTGCATGTTGCTGGCAACCTTGATTATATTTTGCATTTTGCTAGCCCTGCTAGTCCAATCGATTATTTAAAAATGCCTATTCAAACATTAAAAGTTGGAAGCCTAGGCACGCATAATTTATTAGGTTTGGCAAAAGCTAAGAATGCAAGAATGCTAATAGCAAGTACTAGCGAAGTATATGGAGATCCGTTAGTGCATCCACAAACAGAAGAATATTGGGGCAATGTAAATCCTGTAGGGCCACGTGGTGTTTATGATGAAGCCAAGCGCTTTCAAGAAGCAATTACAATGGCCTACCACAATTTTCATGGTGTGCAAACTCGCATCATTCGCATTTTTAATACCTATGGCCCTCGCATGCGTTTGGATGATGGTCGTGCATTACCAGCTTTTATGAGTCAAGCATTAAAAGGTGAAGATATTACAGTATTTGGCGATGGTAGTCAAACACGAAGCTTTTGCTATGTAGATGATTTGGTAGAAGGAATATATAGATTGTTACTAAGCGACTACCATTTGCCAGTAAATATTGGCAACCCTGTAGAAATTAGTTTAAAAGATTTTGCGGAAGAAATACAACAACTAATTGGTGGAAAAAGTAAAATTATTTACGAACCATTGCCAACAGATGACCCTAAACAGCGTAAACCAGATATTACCAAAGCGCAAACAATTTTGGGTTGGCAGCCTAAAGTGGATAGAAAAGAAGGATTGAAAATTACATTGGATTATTTTAAAAAGGTGTTAGGAATAGAAGCGTAATAGATTATAATTAAATTTTATTATGGTTTAGAATAAATAAATATTTAATCACAGCCTTCTACTACTTCTATTCTAGTGCTATTATCACTAGAAAATCCGAAACTGTTATAAGCATTTATTGTTGTTCCATTCTGCATTGTTAAACAATAAATACCTGGACTATTTTGTAAAAAAGAATTAAAAAAAACTAATTCTTTCACTGTATAATTATTATCAAAAGTATAAACAATTGCATTAAGGTTTGGACCTAAATTGCCTAAAGTATCTTTGTGCTCTGCAGCTATGCTATAGGTAAATATATTTTCTGTATGCCATTTAATTGCACAATTTTCTATTGTGGGCAATGCATCAGTAATAGTATATGCTTCATTTTTAGAAAAGATAATTGAGTCATTGAAATTACTTACATACAGTAATTCCCATGTATCTCTGCATTTACAATTATCTTTTATTAAATATTTATTTCTATGCTTTACAAATCTCTCAATTACTGTGAATGTGATAGTATTTATATTATTATAAATAACACTGCTACTACCTTTTATTGGTGCAAATGCATGCTGATGATTACCAATTTTGTGGCAACTACCTTCTGTAATATGCAAGGATTGTGTGCATGCGGATGCCATTGTCATTATGGATAATAATAAATAATATTGTAGTTTTTTCATAATATATAAGAAGAAAAAAAAAGTAACTACTTTTAGTTTCCTAAAAAATCTTTTAATAATTTATTACGACTAGTGCTACGTAGCTTCAGGATGGCTTTATCTTTAATTTGCCTAACTCTTTCTCTTGTTAGCTCAAATGTTTCTCCAATATCCTCTAAGCTCATTGGATTGCCACTATCTATTCCGTAAAACATTTTCAAAACTTCACTTTGCCTAGGTGTTAAAATACTTAATGCTCTATATATTTCATGGCGCAAACTTTGATGATGTTCCATGTCCATATCAGTTGTTACACCATTAGGGTCTTGCATTACATCTCCTAAAGTTCCATCTTCTGTTTCGCCAAGTGGTGCATCTAAGCTAATGTGCCGACTATTGTAATTTAAAGAATTTTCTACTTCTGTTACATCAATATCTAATAATAAAGCCAATTCTTGAGAAGTAGGTGGTCTTTCATATTCTTGCTCTAATTCCTGAGCAGCTTTTACAATTTTATTGTTCTGCCCTACTTTATTTAAAGGTAAACGAACTAAACGGCTTTGCTCTGCTAATGCTTGTAATATACTTTGTCTAATCCACCATACTGCATAACTAATAAATTTAAATCCCTTGGTTTCGTCAAAGCGCTGTGCTGCCTTAATAAGGCCCAAATTACCTTCGTTGATTATATCATTCAAGGTCATGCCTTGATTTTGGTATTGTTTAGCCACACTAACTACAAATCGTAAATTTGCTTTGGTTAATCTTTCTAAAGAAACTTTACAACCTGTTCTTATTTGCTGAGCCAATTGTACTTCTTCTTCTGCTGTAATCATTTGCACTCTACCAATCTCTTGCAAGTATTTCTCAAGAGATTCGCTCTCTCGATTAGTAATAGATTTTGAAATTTTTAACTGTCGCATTACTAAAATTTAATTTATAGATTGTAGTTAATAATATACAAAAGTCCCTGATATTATAAATCCTTTCACAAATATAGGGGAGAAATTAGTACACATGACAAAAAATATGAAAAATAAATTTTGAAATTTCAAAAAAATAGGTGTTATTGTGCAAATATTTTAAAAATTAATGTCTAACAAAGTAAAATACACTTGCGAATTTCCTATCAGATGCTCCCCTCATGTGTTGTATGATTTTTTTATAACAGCAAACGGACTAGCAGAGTGGTTTGCAGAACATGTTGATCAAAACCAAAACGAATATACCTTTACTTGGAGTGGTAGTACTGAAAAAGCTGTATTAATAGAATCTCACCAAGACGAATTTGTAAAATATAGATGGGATTGGATGGGCAAAGGAGAATACTTTGAATTTAGAATAGAGCAGAATGATTTAACAGGTAATACCTTAATAATTGTAACAGATTTTGCAGATAAAAAAGAAGTGAATGACCAAATTCAATTATGGGAAACTCAATTAACAGAATTGAAACATAGAATTGGTAGTTAAATTTATCTTTTTATTTAGATAATTGCTAGTATTTTTGCGCACATACTGTGAAGCGACTTTCCTTATTTATAATTAAAGCTTTTATACCGCCATTTATTGCTACATTTTTGATAGCATGGTTTGTATTTATTATGCAGTTTTTTTGGCTGTATATAGATGATTTAGTAGGGAAAGGTTTAGATAATATTACTGTATTAAAACTTACTGCCTACCTAGCGCCTACTTTAGTGCCAATGGCACTTCCATTAGGTATTTTATTGGCTGGCATAATGACCTTTGGCAACAAAGCAGAAAGCAGCGAATTAACCGCGGTAAAAAGTGCTGGAATATCTTTGTTCCGTTTTGCATTGCCATTAATAGTATTTGTAACCATTATAAGCGGCACAGCTTTTTTGTTTAACAACTACGTAATACCAGCAGCAAATTTAAAATTTTGGAGTTTACTATCCGATATTCGAAATACAAAACCTGCAGTAAATATTAAAGCAGGTAGTTTTTATAATCAAATACCAGGGTTTAGCATTTATATTCAAAGCAAAGACGCAGATAATAAAACTATCCGCGACATTATGATATATGATCATACAAGTGGCAAAGGCAATGATAAATTGATAATGGCAAACAAAGGCGTAATGTATGTAAGTGCCGACCAAAAATATTTGATATTTGAATTAAGTGATGGATGCCGCTACGAAGAAAAACAAGGGAAAACTTTTACAGAGAAAGAGCATTTGCGTTTGCAATTTAAATTTTGGAAAAAAATATTCGATCTCAGCTCTTTTGCTATGCAAAAAAATGGTACAGATGGACTAAGCGGTAGCGAAATAATGTTACCAAACAATAGAGTTTCTGACAAAATAGATTCTACCAATATGACCATTGCCAACTATGAAAAACAAAATACTAATTCTTTAAAACAATACATGGCTATTGTAGCTTTAGACACAAATAAAAATATTTTTGTAAAAAAAATACCGGCAAAAGTGATGACTAAAAAGAATAAATATTTATACCAATTGCTGCCAGATAGTATGCAAAGCAAAATATTTTCTGTAGCAGAAAGCAATGTAAGAAGCATTAAAGGAATGGCAGAAATTTATAAAAGTGATAACTCTATTCAACAATTAAATTTAAACAGATTTAAGATTGAATGGCATCGTAAAATTACATTGGCCATAAGCTGTTTAATTTTATTTTTAATTGGAGCTCCTCTTGGTGCTATCATTCGTAAAGGTGGATTTGGTATGCCATTTGTAACTGCTGTTATTTTTTTTGTATTG
>CAIXQW010000024.1 GCA_903921675.1 uncultured bacterium
ATATTTGAGAATATTTTTAATTTTTTGCAATACATTTTATCTACATTTGTAAAATAAAGCAAGCATGAATATTTTTTCTATTTCTAAAATAATAATTGTACTGCTAATTTTGGCAATACAATCCAATGCCCAAAGCCTAAAAAAAAGACCTAATACTTGGGCTAAGAAAATAGTCACAACAGAGCTCGAAAATTTTTACCAATTAAATGATAGTATATATAGATGCGAACAACCCGATAAAAAGGCATTCAAAGAATTAGAAAAACTGGGATTTAAAAGTGATTTGAACCTTAGACAAAATCATTCTGATAATGATGAATTGAAGAAAAGAGATATAGAATCCTATCGAGTAAAAATGGAAAGTGCTGATATAGAAGAAAAGGATATTATTAAAGCACTAAGAATAATTGTACAGGCTCCAAAACCACTAGTAGTGCATTGTAAGCATGGTGCAGATAGAACTGGAATTGTAATAGCTATGTATAGAATTGTAATATGCAATTGGAGTAAAAAACAAGCTATTGCAGAACTAAAAAACGGAGGTTATCATTTTCAAACGAAGTATAAAAATATCATTCAATTTATACAACAAGCAGATATTACTGCATACAAAAAAGTAGTACTTGTAAAATAAAACAATGTCAAAAATTCCTCATTCCCCAGAGCCTATTTTGGCTGCAGAAGCCGATTACTTATATATTCAAGCATCACAAATTGCTAATGCAGGCAATGGCTTATTTACTGCAATTCCCATTTTTAAAAATGAAATAATCAGTATTTTTAAAGGAGAAATTCTTACACAAAAAGAAGCGCAGTCGCGAATAGATAATCTACAAGATGGCTATTTTATAAACATGTTGAATGGGAAAATTATGGACAGTCGATTAATAGATTGTTTTGCAAAATATGCCAATGACGCAGATGGAAATTGTAATAATACTTTCCAATCATTGTTTAAAAATAATGCCATCATCACGCTTTCGGATAAGCAAGAAATATGCATTGTAGCTACAAAAAAAATAAAAGCTGGTGATGAAATATTTTGTAGCTATGGTAAAGGGTATTGGAATCGGTAATCAGTAAATCTACATTTTTAGATAATAAATATCTGTTTTATTCCTTTCTATATTTTTAATTTCAAAACCGCCATTTTCGGGTATTACTTCTATTAAATCAAAGTATTTACAACTCTTTGGTAGACCCTGAAAAATTAATGAAAAAGTATGGCTTTTGCCTATGGTCATTGGTGTCCAGTATGGATGCAGTGTAATATTATCTGCAAATAATAATTCGCTGATATGATTGGAGTGTTTTGGAAATAAATAAGTACTTGGCCAAATACGAATCATCATATCTTCTTGCCTTGCCGCAAATGTAATATGTACTACTACTTGCGACTCTTCTTCTACCTGCGATTTTACAAGTGCTTTTAACTTATTATCAATCTTGGGTGATATTTTTTCAATCACACTATTGGTAATTATTTTTGTAAGCAGAGAAGAAGATGTCATATAAAATTCAAAAATCAATTATCCTTTTCTTGCAATTGCTTTTTTAGCTGCTGCTATAATATTGCTACTATCTAAACCATATTTTTTTAGCAGTTGTGCAGGAGTTCCACTTTCTCCAAAGCTATCATTTACCGCTACATATTCTTGAGGACAAGGGCAATGTTTCGCTGCTACTTGTGCTACACTATCTCCAAGACCACCATTTATTTGATGCTCTTCTGCAGTAACGATACACTTAGTTTTAGAAATACTTTTTACAATTGCATCTACATCCAATGGTTTGATAGTATGTATATTAATTACCTCTGCATTGATGCCTTCTTTCGCTAATTCTACTGCTGCTTGCATAGCCATCCATACCAAATGCCCGCATGCAAAAATACTTACATCCGTGCCTTCGTTTATCAATTGTGCTTTGCCAATTACAAAATCACTTCCATTTTCTGCTGTAAAATTTGGCCACTTTGGTCTGCCAAAACGCAAGTAAACAGGGCCTTGATGGTCGGCAATTGCCATAGTAGCAGCTTTGGTTTGGTTATAGTCGCATGGTACAATTACAGTCATCCCTGGCAACATTTTCATCATACCAATATCTTCTAATACTTGATGCGTTGCACCATCTTCGCCTAAAGTAAGGCCAGCATGGCTTGCACATATTTTTACATTTTTATCGCTATATGCAACGCTTTGGCGAATTTGATCATACACGCGGCTTGTACTAAAATTTGCAAAAGTAGTAGTATATGGTATTTTTCCTACAATGGCTAAACCCGCTGCAACGCCTATCATATTAGCTTCTGCTATTCCACATTGTACAAATCTTTCTGGAAAATCTTTAATAAAATTATTTAATTTTAAAGAACCAGCTAAATCAGCTGTAAGTGCAACAATTTTGGGATTGATTTTAGCAGCTTCGTAAATACCATCACCAAATCCTGCGCGGGTTTCTTTTTCGTTTTGTACTGGAAAATCTGCTAAAGTAGCCATAGATGTAAAATTTTGTGCAAAGAAAAGAAATTTTACTTACAAAGCTATAATGTTCTTTATCAAAAAGTTATTTTTTATTAGAAAAATCAACATGAGGTGCCAATGTTAGATTTTTCAATCCAGATGCTAAGGAATGAAGCCATCGGAAGGATAAATCTTATAATATTTACAACATCGGTACGATATTTATTTATCTCCAATATGGTATTAATTTCATAATTACTTCGAATAATACACACAATGATTCTCTATTTACTATCAATTTCAAATTCCAAGTGCATCAAGGATTCAATATCTCCCCATCAATCTTACAATTCTTTTTCTATTTGTAAAATAGGATTGCTAGCATGCGGTTTGGTATTTTCATTTACAGTACTCCAGTTATTGTTGTTTCTGCAAAATAATTTGCCAAATTGCTGGCCCATTGCTTTTACCAATATAATACTTTAAGTGCTCAAATAATCTGCAATATTTGTTTTCATATAATTCAAATTGAATGCAAATTAAAATAGGTAAATGTATTAAAATATTTATCTCTTTTGAAGTGTGCCAGTTTTTAAATACTGATGATTAAATATTTTATAATAATACAAACCTGTAACTAAGTTAGAAATATTTATTTCTATTTGTTTACCTTTCAAGTCTTTTTTAGCAAAAATTAATTGCCCATTTGGGTTGTACAATTCTATTGAAAAATTTTGATTTGCATATTTATTTTCAATAATCACTTTGTCTTTTGCTGGATTTGGATAAATACTAAATGCATTTTTATCTTTTGTAAAATTACTTATGGCATCATTTATTACAATAGGTACAGTATCTGTAGAACCTACTAATA
>CAIXQW010000025.1 GCA_903921675.1 uncultured bacterium
AATCTATCACAACCAATTCTTCTGTAGTGTATTTACCCTGTGCTCCACCACCAACAAGTTTCAACATTTTTTTACCAAATCTAATAAATGGACCCCATCTACCATTTTCAATAGCTATTTTTTCTTCTGGCCATTCACGAATAAATCTGTTGGCTTCTTTTTATATTTTCTTTTCTATCAATTCATCACAATCTTTTTGCGATAATGTATCCCAGTTGTATGCCCTTGGGATATTAATAAACATGCCATCCCATTTAATAAATGGCCCAAAGCGACCTTTACCTTTTGTAATTGGTTTTTCGTTGTATAAACCAATTGGCGCATCTTCTATATTTTTTGCTTGAATAATTTCTATGGCTCTATCTAAATCTACCGCAGTAGCTTCTTCTCCTTTTGGTATAGATATAAATGCATCGCCAAATTTTACATAAGGTCCAAAGCGACCAATATTTACAGATACTTCTAAACCTTCGTATTCGCCTAGTGGAGCACCTAATTTGAATAGTTCTAAAGATTCTTCTAAACTAATTGTTTCTATACTTTGTCCTGCTTTAAGTTTTGCAAATCGAGGCTTTTCTTCATCTTCTTGCTTGCCTATTTGCACCATTGGTCCAAAGCGACCCATGCGGGCAATGATTGGTTTACCGCTTTCAGGGTCTATGCCCAAATCTCTTTCGCCAACACTTCGTTCTGCAGTTTCCATGGTATGCTCTACGTTTTTATGGAATGGTTCGTAAAAATTACCAACCATTTTATTCCATATCATTTTGCCATCTGCAATTTCATCAAACTGTGCTTCTATGTTTGCAGTAAATTGATAATCCATTACTTTGTCAAAATGCTGATTCAAGAAATCTGTAACTACACTTCCTAAATCGGTAGGCATTAATTTTCCTTTGTCTGCACCAGTGGTTTCGCTGGCTTGCACTTGTGCTATTTTATCTTCTTTTAAAGTAAGCACTTGATAGTTACGCAATGTGCCCGCAGCTTCGCGTTTTTCTACATAAGTTCTTTTGATAATAGTAGTAATAGTTGGTGCATAAGTACTTGGTCTGCCAATGCCTAACTCTTCTAATTTTTTTACCAAAGCCGCTTCTGAATATCTAGCTGGCGGTCTGCTAAATCTTTCAATGGCTTTCATGCTATTAAATCCTAATGTTTGCCCAATTACCATATTGGGTAATCTTGCACTGTCATTATCTTCTTCAATTTCTTCCTCCAACTCTTCGTCGGTACTTTCTAAATATACTTTTAAAAAGCCTTCAAATTTTATTACTTCTCCGCTTGCAGTTAAGTCGGTATTATTGGTACTAATGTTTATTTTAGCCGTAGTTTTTTCTAATTCGGCATCCGCCATTTGGCTAGCCATAGTGCGCTTCCAAATTAGGTCATATAATCTATTCAGCTCGGCATCTTCTACACTAGGATTTTCCATGTAGGTAGGTCGGATGGCCTCATGCGCTTCTTGCGCACTATCGTTTTTGTTTTTATATTTTCTAAATTGATGAAATTGTTTGCCATAACTATTTGTTATAGCAGCCTCAATATCATTCAATGCAGTTTCACTTAAGTTTACGCTATCAGTTCTCATATAAGTGATTTTACCACTTTCATACAAGCGTTGGGCAAGTAACATTGTTTTACTTACGCCGTATCCTAATTTTCTGCTAGCTTCTTGTTGCAATGTACTTGTAGTAAATGGCGCAGCGGGAGTTTTTTTAGCTGGTCGCACTTGCAAATCGCGCACAGTATATATTGCTCCTTTGCAGCTATCCAAAAACTTTTCTGCATCAGCTAGCTTATCTACTTCTTTGCCGCTAGCTTTAAAATTGATGTTTTTGCCATTTTCTAAAGCCGATAAAGATGCTGCAATTTTGTAACTACCTGTTACATTAAATTTATTAATTTCTCTTTCTCTTTCTACAATTAATCTTACTGCTACACTTTGCACGCGACCTGCACTCAAGCTTCCACGCATGCCGATTTTACGCCACAATACAGGGCTCAATTCAAAACCTACTAATCTATCCACTACTCGGCGTGCTTGTTGTGCATTAACCAAATCCATATTAATGGTTCTAGGGTTTGCTACCGCTTTTTGAATAGCTGGTTTTGTAATTTCATGGAAAACAATACGCTTTGTAGTTTCTGGATTTAAGCCCAATACCTCTGCTAAATGCCAGCTAATTGCTTCTCCTTCGCGGTCCTCATCAGATGCCAACCATACTTCGTCACTTTTTTTTGCAGCAGCTTTTAATTCGCTAACAACTTTCTTTTTTTCGTCGCTTATTTTATATCTTGGAATAAATTTGTTGTTTACATCTATGCCCATTTCGTTTTTTTCCAAATCGCGAATGTGCCCGAAACAACTTTTTACTTCAAAGTCTTTTCCTAATATTTTTTCAATCGTTTTTGCCTTGGCAGGCGACTCAACTATCAATAGATTCTTTGCCATCTCTTATTTATTTACGGGTGCCGAAAGTTAGTACACTATTGTAATAACTAGTTTTTTATAATAGAATTTGCCATTTGCAGGCGCAACCTATATTTTAAACGTGTGCAATGATAGGGATTATTTTTGAAAAATAGCAAAAAATAGAAGATAGTAATTTTTATATATGATAATCATTTATGCTATGTTTATTTATTTTAGATTTACACTAAACATTTTGATTAATGGGTAAAACTGTAAAAAAATGAAAATGCTAATTTGTTGATTGAAAATAATTAATAGATTCTAAACCAACATATTACAGCCCCTTACATCGCTTGCATCCATTCTGCCATTTACTAAAAAACTGCCATTTGTGTACACTTCTCCTACATCCTGTGTGGCAATAAAACTACAAGAATGCACATTCGCTAAGTCTATAATATTTAATGCGCCTTTGCCTATTAATGCTATTTGAAGTGGGTCGTTGAAGTCTCTAGTAAATACTTGCATTGTATTGCTACAAGTAAAAATTCCATCTAATTGGCTATAGGCTTGACTCAATAGCTCTGTCATGCCATACTCACTATGTATATTTTTTATTTGGAATGCTTCTTTTAAAATCTGATGCACCTCCATTCTTGTCATTTCTCTACCTCTGCCTTTCATACCACCGGTTTCCATAATTATAATATTATCATTTAAAGCTAAGGGGTGCTCTTGCGCAAATTGCAGTAATGCGTATGTTACACCAATTAAAATGGTAGGAATATTATTTGCTGTGTTTTTTGCTAAAACGCTTTTTAATTTAGGTGTGTCATATAAATAAATACCACTGTCTTGGTTAGTAGAATTTTTGATTAAATAATCTACCATAAATACAAGGCTGCTGTCACCATTTTCTACATAGCTTGGCAATAGTCCCAAAATACATGTGTTATTGATATTGTTGTAAAATTGTGCTATGCCATTATTGAAACTCGCTTCATAAATATTTTTATTTTTCATGAAATGCTTAGCAGTATTTTGGCTTGTGGTGCCGCTGCTTTTAAAAATTAAATCTGCCGAAAATTCACCGCATACTACTTTATGAGTTTTGAAAAAGGAAATTGGTAAAAATGGAATTTCTGAAATTGTAGAAATACTATTTGCATTTACATGAATTGCATTTACAAATTGCTTGTAAATATTGCAATGTTGATATTGATACTGAAAAACAGCAATAGCTACTTCTTCAAAATTACTTGCTTGTACAGTAAATATTTTTTCCACCAAATCAATATCCATGCTAATATATTATTGTATAAAAAAATCGATTGCTAATGCATATCCTTTTAGTCCTAAACCACTTATAACGCCAACGCAATTTGCACCTGTTATGGTTTGATGACGAAATGTTTCTCTCGCATAAACATTGCTGATATGCACTTCAATAGCTTTTGTAGTTATTGCTTTTAAAGCATCTGCTATAGATACAGAAGTATGGGAATAACCGCCTGGATTAATAATAATAGCATCAGCTGAAAATCCTTGTTCTTGCAAATAGTTGATGATTTCTCCTTCTACATTACTTTGAAAATAATGCAATTGCACATTTGGGTATTTTGATTCTAACTGTTTTAAATAATCATCAAAAGATTCATTGCCATAAATAGCAGGTTCGCGCTTGCCAAGCAAGTTTAAATTAGGACCATTTATTATATGAATTTGCATAGTTGCAAATGTATAAAATTAATCGCCTAAATTTACAGCAATGTGGATGCCATATATCAAAGGTTTTAAAACTTATTTGCAATTAGAAAAATCGCTAAGCAATAATAGTGTAGATGCCTACTTGCGAGATGTGCAAAAGCTAGAGCAATATGTGAAATTAGAATTGAATGGTGCATCTGTTGCAGATATTCAACTAAAACACCTACAATCTTTTTTAATATACATCAACGAAATTGGACTAGAACCTACTAGCCAATCGCGCATTATTAGCGGACTAAAATCGTTTTTTAAATATTTAGCCATAGAAGAAGTAATAAGTAGTTCGCCAGCAGAATTATTAGAAGCACCTAAAACCAGAAGAAGACTACCCGATTTTTTAAGTGTAGAAGAAATAGATGCAATGATGGCTGCTATAGACCTAAGCACGCCAGAAGGTACACGCAATAAAGCTATAATAGAAGTAATGTACAGTTGTGGACTGCGTGTTAGCGAATTAGTGAATTTAAAATTAAGCCAAGTGTTTTTTGATGTAGGTTTTATCAAAGCAGTTGGTAAAGGCAATAAAGAACGTTTGGTGCCAATTGGTAGAGAAGCAATAAAATATTTGCAAATTTATTTAGAAAATATTCGTTTACATATATTGCCTAAGAAAAATGCAGAGGATATTATATTTTTAAATAGGCGAGGAGGGCAGCTGAGCAGAGTGATGATTTTTTATATCATTAAAGAATTAACACGGTTGGCTGGAATTACAAAAAATGTGCATCCTCATACTTTGAGGCATAGCTTCGCCACTCATTTATTAGAAGGTGGCGCAGATTTGCGTGCTATCCAAGAAATGTTGGGTCACGAAAGCATTACAACTACAGAAATATATACGCATTTAGATAGAGATTTTTTAAGAGATACGCTGCTGAGGTTTCATCCGAGGTTTAGTTAGATGGTACCATATATATATCAGTTAATCCTTTCTCTCCCTTTTATTCCAATTGTCACCTAATTTTTACAAAGCGCATACTACCTACTGCATCGGATTCCCTATATTTGCTACTAGATGAAAAGAATATTATTATTTGCAATCTGCTTTAGCATGGTCATTACTGCTTTTGCCCAAAATACGAAAAGTACTATTAAAGGTTTTGTTACAGATAAAGACAATGGAGAACCAATTATTTCTGCATTGGTAAAAATAGAAAACTCTAAGATTGTTACGCAAACAGATGTAAACGGATTTTTTAACCTGCCAAAATTAGAACCAGGTACTTATACTCTAGTTATTTCTTTTAATAACTATGATGATAATTCTTTTGTAGTAGATGTAGACACAGGTCAAATTCTTTCAAAAAAAATAGAGTTAACGAAAAAGAAGAGTAAAATAGCTGGAGTTACTGTAAGTGCGAAACGTCAAGAAAAAATATTGGAAACCAAAGTAGGTTTTACAAAAGTAACTACTAAAGAAATAAAGGCTTTACCAAGCATTGGTGGAGAACCAGATATTGCCCAGTATTTGCAAGTATTACCTGGAGTAACTTTTACAGGTGATCAAGGAGGACAATTATACATTCGTGGTGGTAGCCCCATACAAAATAAAATCTTATTAGATGGGATGACCATTTACAATCCGTTTCATAGCATAGGTTTGTTTAGTGTGTTTGAAACAGAAGGCATACGCAATGCAGAAGTGATGAGTGGAGGATTTGGTGTAGAATATGGTGATAGAACAAGTGCTATTGTGAGTGTAAATAGTAAAGATGGAAATAAGGTAAGATCTTCTGGTAAAATTGGGATTAGTCCAATATTGGCAAAAGTATTTTTAGAAGGGCCATTGCTGAAAGCAAAAACGCCAGATGCTCCGTCTATTACTTATATCGCAAGCATTAAACACTCTTATTTAGATAAAACTTCTAAAGTTTATGGCGTATTAGGTGAGCCATATAAAAGTGGATTACCATTTGCCTTTACAGATATTTATGGTAAAGTATGCATCAACAGTGGTTCTAGCGGAAAAATAAATTTCTTTGGATTTAATTTTGATGATAATGTAAAATATCCAACTAGCTTGTTTCATTGGAAAAACTTTGGTGCAGGTTCTAATTTTGTAATTTCACCAAATGGTTCCTCTTCATTAATTACAGGTGGATTTAATTATAACAACTATTCAATATCTTTAGTCGAGTCGGATAATAAGCCAAGGCAAAGTGCAATTAATGGTTTTGATGGGAATATTGCCATCACTACATTTCTGCCAAATAATCAAGAATTTAAATATGGTTTTGAAGTAGCTGGCTTTAATACCATTTATGAGTACTACAATGCTTTGGGCTATAAAAGCGACCAAAATGAAAACACTACTCAACTTGGTGGCTATGCAAAATACAAAGCAAATATCAAAAGCAAATTAATTATAGATGGAGGCTTTCGATTTCAATATTATGCAAGTTTGAATCAATTTAGTCCAGAGCCGCGAGTAGCTGTAAAATATAATTTCAGTAAAAACTTTAGAATTAAAGCAGCTGTTGGCAGATATTCACAAAATTTAATTAGTAGCAAAAATGATAAAGACATCGTAAATTTATTTACTGGTTTTTTAACCGGACCAGATGTGGATTTGTACAAAGTAAGTAGTCGGAAAACAGATAACAGAAATATTCAATTTGCCAATCATTTTATTGGTGGTATAGAGTATGATATAAACCGTTTGGAATTTACACTTGAGCCTTGGTTTAAAGATTTTACGCAATTAATAGGCTTTAACAGATATAAGCAAAATGTAACAGACCCAGACTATTTAGTAGAAAGCGGAAAGGCTTATGGTTTAGATTTAACCGGTAAATATTCTAAAGATCAATTTTATTTTTGGGCAGTATTAAGTTATGGCAACGTAACAAGGTACGATGGCAAGCAAACTTATCCCACGCCATTTGATAGACGTATGAATGTAAATTTGGTAAGTACTTATACTGCAGGTAAAAAGAAAGAATGGGAATTTAGTGCAAGATTTAATTATGGAAGTGCATTTCCATTTACGCTTACGCAAGCATTGTTCGAAAATATTAATTTTAGCCAACAAGGATTAAATACTAATTACTTAACACAAAATGGCACCTTGGAAGTGATTTACGATACCAAAATTAATAATGGAAGATTAAGTGATTATCATCGATTAGATCTAAGTGCTAAAAAGAAATTTAGTTTCTCTGAAAAGAATAATTTGGATGTAACCCTAGGTGTAACGAATGCCTATGATAGGAATAATATATTTTATATCAACCGAATTACCAATGCCAAACAATACCAATTGCCGTTCTTTCCAACATTGGCATTGGGTTGGAATTTTTAGATTTTATTAAGAAATAATTGCTTTATTTTACGTCATGCATGCAAGAACTTTAGGGTCTTTTTTATTCTATATATCTACACTATTTATTTGCTCCACTACTTATGGGCAATTAAATTTTTTACAATCATCTTTCTCAAATACAGGTTTGCAAAGTAGTCTATTACAATCTACAATCGCCGAAAATGATCAGTTGTATCAATGGTGTAATTGGCAATTGAATAATTTGCCAAGCCCATCAATAAATCCTGCATTTAGCCAAATGAGCTGTATGCAATTGCGCACATTGCAAAAAATATGCGACTTGCAATTGCAGAAATATGCAGATGTTACAGAAATGGTATTACCAAAGCAAATGGAGCAACAATTATTATTCCAAAAAGCCAATACATTATTTCTGCAAAAAAAATATTATTTAGCTATTGCAGATTACAATAAGATTCAAAACACATCACTTAGTAACCTGCAGATTGTAGAAAAAAACTTTAATCTTGCGTTTAGCTATTTAAGTACTAACCAAGAAAAAGAAGTAATTCCATTAATGGCTAGTGTAGTAAATATTAAAGGCAATTATTTTGAAAGTGGAAATTACTATTTTGGTTTATTGAATTTTTATAACGGTAAATATACAGATGCTTTAAGCAGCTTTGAAAAAATACAAGACGATAAAGAATTTAAAAAAGTGGTTCCTTATTACATTGCTGCAATTCATTACTTCAATGGTAATAAAGAAAAATCATTACAGATAGCAGAAAAATATTTGAATGATGAAGACGCAAAAATTTATTTTAGAGACGAATTAAATTTATTGGCTGGACAAATATATTTTGAAAATAAAAACTACAAAAAAGCAATTCCATATATAGAAAATTATATTGCGGAGACTAGTAATATTCGTCGTGAGGATTTATTTTTGTTAGGCTTTGCCAATTATCAAATTGGCAATATTGTTAAAGCACAAGATGTATTAAATCGTATTCCAGATGATTTAGATACTGTAAGCCAAATGAGTAATTTTGTTTTGGCGGATTGCTTTATGAAACAAGGCAATAAAGAGGACGCTAAAGATGCTTTTCAAAAAGTATTGAATATTGATGGCAATGCAACAATCAATGAAGTAAGCAGATACCATTTTGCAAGCCTTAGCTACGAAATGCATATAGATGATGATGCGCTGAATGCTGCATATAATTTGGTGAAAAAATTTCCGAATTCTATATATAAAGGGGATTGTATGAATATGCTAGGCAATTTATTAACCACTACAGAAAACCATGAAGCAGCATTGCAATTGCTTCGCGAGTTGAATACGCCAGAAGTAAAAGCTGCTTATCAAAAAAAAGCTTTCAATCAAGCGATGGTAGAATTGAAAAATAAATCAACTGATAAGGCATTAGCATTGCTGCAGGAGAGTGATGCCAATTTAGTAGATGATGATATTAAAGCCTACAGCGATTTCTGGAAGGCAGATATTTATTATAGTCAAAAAAATTATGCAAAATCCTCAGAAAATGC
>CAIXQW010000026.1 GCA_903921675.1 uncultured bacterium
AAACATAAAATAATTGATTGAAATGGTATATGCATTAAATTATTCATCAACCCAAAATGGAGGTTAAAGATAATGCATTGGAAGAATAAAAATGAATTTGAAAATGTAACTATTAAAATATTGTAACAATAGTGGGATAGATGCCCAATAAAATTAGGAGAGCAGTATTGATAATTAGCATTACTTTGAATGGAACATCTATTACTGCATCAGGTTCAGTAGCGTCCTGTATGCTAGTTTTAAAATACATTGCTTGGATTACTTTGAAATAATAATACACACTTATAGCTGCCATTAGCACTGCAAAAATTAAAACCCAAATAGGCATTCCATTTTGCATGGCACCATTTAGCATATAATATTTACCAAAAAAGCCACCTGTAAGCGGAATGCCTGCTAAACTAAACAATGCAATAGCTGCTGCAAATGCTAATACTGGTTGTTTTTTTGCCAAACCATTAAAGCCATCAAAAGTATAATCTTTCATTTTTATTAAAACAGCAAAAATGCTCATAGTAGCCAACATATAGCTAGCACCATATAATAAAATTCCTTTTTGGCTAATTTCATTTAACGAATAAACTGCGAATAATAAAAAACCTGCTTGTGCAATTGAAGAGTAAGCCAACATTCGTTTTACACTTTGCTGGTAAACTGCAGTAACATTACCTATCAGTAATGTCAATACAATAATTGCAATAATTATAATGTGCCATCTGCCAGCTAATCCTGCAAACGACGCATGAAATAAATGAATGAAGGCTGCAAAAATTGCTACTTTGGCAATACTAGCCATAAATGGCGTAAATGCTGTTGGAGATCCATCGTATACATCTGGAGTCCAAACATGGAATGGCGCTGCACTAGCTTTAAAACCTAATGCCACTATTAAAAACAAAATACCTAATAATGCAATTGTACTTGGTTCTCCACTACCCATTAAAGCCATTTTACTTACATCGAATGTACCAGTAGCACCATAAATTAAAGTAATGCCCATTAATAAAAATCCAGTGCTAAAGGCACCCATTAAAAAATATTTTAGAGATGCTTCGTTAGATTTTACATTGCGTTTATCGCTACCAGCTAAGATGTATTGTGGTATACTTAAAATTTCTATCCCTAAAAATAGCATAAACATATTTTGATAGCTGGTCAGAATAAATACACCTGTTAATGCAAAAAAGATTAATGCAAAATACTCCGCATCATTTAAGCCTACCTTAGAAATTTCATTGGAGAATAAAAATATGTATAACATGCTACAAAATGCAATTACAGCATTTAATTTAGCTGTAAAACTATTGGTAGCCATTAATCCATTGAAATGTAAAATAGTATTATTTGTATTTTGCATTACATCTACCACTGCTACTACCATTAAAATAATACTAGCAAATATGGCTAATGTTCTTTTACCTTTTGCATGGTTCAAAAAAACACCTGACAGCATTAATACTACTCCCAATAAAGCCGATGCGATAATTATATTCATTGTCCTATTTTCTTTATGTTGTAATTATATTTTTACTAAATCGATGATTGGTTGCGGATAAAATCCAAAAATGATAACCAATATAGTAACGATGCACAAGGCAACAAATTCGAAGTTGGTAAATTTAGTATTTTCTTTTGTCAGAGAGTTATCTTTTACATCGCCAAATGCTACCTTTTGCACCATACCTAAACTGTATACAGCACCTAAAATTATTCCTAATCCAGCAAGCACTGTGAATAATACATTATAGGTATTTCCATTTAAATATTTAGCATTAAATATGCCGTTAAACATCATAAACTCTCCAATAAATCCATTAGTTAGTGGCAATGCTACATTTGCTAATGTTATTACAACTAAAAATATTGCAAACGTAGGATTCAAAGCTGCCATGCCTCCCATTTGGTTCATGTCTTTCGTTTTAAACTTTGTTTCAATAAAATAAACTAAAATCCACATACCAATAATATTTATACCATGGCTAAACATTTGCACACCTGCGCCAATTATTCCAATATCATTGAAAGAAAATAATGCAGCACACATTAAACCAATATGTGCAATTGAGGAATATGCAACTAACTTTTTGATATTGCTCTGCACCATTGCCAATAAACTAGCGTAAACAATTCCTATTACACAAAGCGCCATGATTACTGTGCTAAACGTATGTCCTGCTTCTGGCAAAATTGGGTTCAACCAACGCACTACTGCAAATAATCCCATTTTTACCATAATAGCACTTAGTACCATTGTAACTGGAGTAATTGATTGAGAATAGGTTGCTGGCTGCCAAGTATGTAATGGAAAAATTGGCATTTTAATAGCAAAAGCTATAAATAACATCCAAAATAGTCCTTGTTGTTCAGCAGCTGTTAATACATCTTTCAACTGTGCAAATGCTGCATAAGAAAAACTATGATTAGGCGTTTTGTTGTACATATATATTAATCCAATTAGCATTAATAAGCTACCAACAAATGTATAAATGAAAAATTTAAAACTTACTTTGATTCTGTTTTCGCCACCCCACATACTGCACAAAAAGTATACTGGTATCAAGGCTAATTCCCAAAATATATAAAACAACATGGCATCCCAAGCAATAAATACACCAATCAATCCTGCAAAACTTAATAACAGTAATCCATAAAACGAATTTGGTTTTTCTATATTTTTATTGATGGTAGATAAAATGATTAATACAAAACAAATACTAGCTAATAGACATAATGCAGCGCTCATCCCATTGACATGTGTAGCAAAACTAGCACCTAAATCTGGCAACCAATCAAAGCGCTGATCTAGTACATCGCCATCATTGCCTCTTACTACTATTCTGCAAAGCAAAGCAGTAATACCAACACCAACTGTGCTTACAGCCAAAGCTAGCCAGGCTGCCAAACTAGTATTGGATTTATGAATAGCAAAAGTAAATATGCCTACTGCTATTGCTAATATAATTAAATAAATAATGCTCATTCTTTATATACTATTGTGAAAAATATTAATGAATAAAAAATAATAATATAGCAAGTGCAATAATACCTGCTACCATAATAAACAAATAAAACCCTACCATACCACTTTGCAAATAGCGCAATCTATTACTTGCAGCATGCAGCAATTTGCCAACTCCATTTACAGCACCATCAATCACTTGCTCTTCTACATTTGTTTTTAAAACATTGGCAGCAGCAAAAGTTGGCTTTACTATTGCATTGTCGTATGCTTCGTCAAATAGCCATTTGTCTTCCAGAAATTTGGCTATGCCTTTATTTTGTTTCTTCGCATCATAATTTTTGTATACGCTCCATGCCAAAATAATTCCTAAAAATGCAATTATTACAGCAATTGCCATAAGCAGTAATTCTCCGCGATGCGATAATTCGTTAATATAAATATGTGCTAGTTCGCTTTTTAGTAAAATTGGTTCTAACCATTCTTTAAGCCAATGCTCGCCAAGGCCAAATACTTCTGGCACTCCAATCAATCCACCACCAATGGATAAAATTGCTAACACAATTAATGGCATGGTCATTAAAGCTGGACTTTCATGCACATGATGCTCTTGCTCGTGAGTACCACGAAATTTTCCAAAGAAAGTAATGAATAATAAACGGAACATGTAGAATGCTGTCATGAATGCAGCTATCATGCCTAAAGCCCAAAATACTTTTCCATAAGCACCATTTGTAAATAAATGCATCATTATTTCGTCTTTACTAAAAAATCCACTTAAAGGCGGAATACCTGCGATTGCAATACATCCAATTAAGAATGTGTAATAGGTGGTTTTCATTTTGTCTTTTAGTCCACCCATCATGCGAATGTCTTGCTCGCCACTCATACCATGAATTACGCTACCGCTACCTAGGAATAATAATGCTTTGAAAAATGCATGTGTGATAACATGAAACACCGCTGCAGTATATGCTCCAACACCAATTGCCATAAACATAAAGCCTAACTGACTAACAGTACTATAGGCTAATACTTTTTTAATATCATTTTGTCGAGTAGCAATAGTAGCCGCAATCAAAGCTGTAGCCAAACCAACCATTAAAATAATATGTTGTGTAACTGGTGCAATGGTAAATAGTATATTACTACGCACTATCATATAAACACCTGCAGTAACCATTGTTGCAGCATGTATCAAAGCACTAACAGGTGTAGGACCTGCCATTGCATCTGGTAACCATGTAAATAAAGGCAACTGCGCACTTTTACCAGTAGCACCAATAAATAAACATAATGTAACTGCAAGTATAAATGGACCATTTGCAACTATGCCAGCTTGGCTGCGAAACACTTCGCTAAACTCTGTAGTACCAAAGCGGCTAATTATTAAAAATACCGCAATTAAAAATCCTAAATCACCAATACGGTTCATGATGAATGCTTTCTTTGCAGCATTACAATATTCTTTTTTCTTGTACCAAAAGCCAATTAATAAATAAGAACAAAGCCCTACGCCTTCCCAACCAATAAACATAATAATATAATTGCTGCCTAAAACCAATAGCAACATATTAAATACAAATAAATTTAGGTAGGCAAAATATTTACCAAAGCCTTCATCATGGCTCATATAGCCAATACTATATACATGAATTAAAAAGCCAATACCTGTGATGATAAGTAAAAATAAAGTGGATAATTGGTCTACTTGAAAAGAGAAATTAACGCTAAAATTTCCAACATGGAAAAAATTATAAATTTGCACTACTACAGAAGCATGCTCTGGATCCATGTGTTGCACATCTCTAAATATTAATAAAGACACTACAAAGCTAGCCAATACAGCCATGCTAGGAATCCAACCCAATAAAGTTTTTCCCAAAACATTTCTACCTAAACCAGCTATTAAAAAGCCAATTAGCGGAAACAATGGAACTAAATAAATATATTGACTCATATATAATAGTACTATAAATTAGTTTTTTAATCTGTTTAAAATATTAATATCTATACTATGCACCCTGCGATACATTAATACAATAATAGCCAAACCAATACTTACTTCTGCTGCTGCTACTACCATGATAAAAAATACAAAAATTTGCGCGCTAGCATCATTAAAATGATTGCTAAACGCAACTAGCAATAAATTTACTGCATTCAACATCAATTCTATACACATCAAAATTACGATGGCATTTCTGCGCATTAAAGCACCTATAATACCTGTACAAAACAAGGCTAAGGATAAATATAAATAATATTGTATTGGCATATTTTTAATTTTAAAATATCTACTATTTAATTAATTTACGTTTTGTTTATCAATTTCTTCTAAGCTCATCCCTACCTCATCTTTTTTTCCATTAACTACTGC
>CAIXQW010000027.1 GCA_903921675.1 uncultured bacterium
AAATATTTAAATTTTATTCCTGCTCAATTAAATACTACTATAGACTCTTTTAAAATTAATTGTAAAGCTTTTAATCTTGCAAAATATAACCCTGCAGACTCAATTGTAATGACAATTAAAAGAACTTTTCAAAATAATTCTAGTGTTACCTATACTAAAATATTTCCAAATGGTATAGCGTGGGAAGATAGCATGATGGTTACTTTGCCATTGGATAAACTAATTGGAAAAGGTGTTAATACATTTACTATTAAAATTGATGCTTATGACAGTATTAATGAAATATTTGAAACAAATAATACAATCAGCAAACAAATGATTATTTATGATGATGATATTATTCCGATTTATCCGTACAACTATAGTATACTGCACACGGCAGAAATAAATCCAAATTTAATTGCAAATACATTAAATCCATTTGCTGTAAATCAAACTTATGTAGTGCAAATAGATACTACTGCAAATTTTAATAGTAGTTTATTAAAATCAACAACAATTACATCAATTGGTGGTGTAATAGAATGGAGGCCAAATATAAATATGTGGGACAGTGTTGTTTATTATTGGCGTTGCGCTAAAGATACATCATCTACAAACCCTAGCTTTAATTGGAATATGTATTCCTTTGTATATTTAAGCAATGGCAGCAACGGTTGGAATCAAAGCCATTATTACCAATATTTACCAAACAATTTCAATGGTTTAAAAATTGATGCAAATCGTAAATTTAATTATGTAGATAAAACTACTAAACTCAGAATTTATAATTGTAAACAACTAAACCCCGTGCCTTATAATTTTACTACTTTTGATTATAAAGGTGAATTAAATGGAGATTTACTTTATACAAGTGCATGCGCATATAATGTAATGCATATCATTGTAATAGATTCAATTACAGGATTGCCTATGCCAAACATAGATTATGGAGGGGGCGTAGGTACTTGGGGCAGCAAATATTGCAATAGAACAAATTTGTATTTCGAGTTTAATTATTTAACACCAGCAGGAAGAAAATCTATAATGAACTTTTTAGATTCAATTCCAAACGGGAATTATGTAGCTATTTATCCGCATATTGGTACAGGTCAAGTATATGCCAAACACTATATGAATGATACCTTAATAAATGGTTCGGGTAACTCTTTATACCATCAATTAAAGTCATTTGGATTTACCCAAATAGATTCTTTTACAAGAAATAAACCTTGGATATTTTGGTTCCGCAAAGGAATGGGAAGCAGTTACGTTCAGCAGTATATGGCAGCAGATAGCACTCAAATTATTTCTCCTACATTTTCTATTCCTTTTAAAGACAAACAAGGTGCAATGAACAGTACAGAAATTGGACCTTCTGTAAAATGGAAACAATTACAGAGAAAAGGATATGCAAGAGAAGGTATAATGACAGATACAAGCAGTGTAAATATTTATGGCATAGATAGTCTTGGCGTAAGTACATTAATTGCAAATGTGCTTGGCGATACTTCCATAGCATTTATAGATGCTGTGCAATATCCAAAATTAAGATTAGAATATGTATCATCTGATGTATTAAATAGATCTGCAGAGCAATTGCATTTCTGGAGAGTTTTGTATGATCCATCTCCAGATTTATCTTTAGCGCCAAATATTAAATTCGATTTTGCTAATAAATATGCCGAAGGCCAGCAAGCACCATTAACTTTTGCAGTGAAAAATGTAAGCAGTGTAGATATGGATAGTACAGATGTAAAAGTATATGTGCAAGACAAAAATCAAAACAAAGTGCAAACCATGGTTAAACGAATTGCACCATTAAAAGCATTTGATACCACAAGCGTTAGTTATAATTTTGACACAAAAGGATTGCAAGGATCTAATACATTATTTATCAACATAAATCCAGATAAAAAACCTAAAGAAAATACATATGGTAATAATTTTAGTTATAAACTATTTGACGCAGCAGGAGATGTGATCAATCCAAATATTGATATTACATTTGATGGTGTAAGAATATTAAAAGACGACATAGTATCTTCCAAACCATTCATTAGAATAAAAGTAAAAGACGACAATCAATATTTAAGATTGGATGATACTGCATTAGTAAAATGTTTGATTACTTATCCTGGTACAGATCAAAAAGTGCCAATATTTTTTACAAATGACAGTGTGAAATTTTTGCCCGCCAATAGCAGTACTACTGCCGAAAATGCTTGTATTATAGAATATACGCCGTATTTTAAAACAGATGGCATCTACGAGTTAGAAGTAATTGCAAAAGATAAATCTGGCAATAATGCTGGCTTGTACAATTATAAAGTATCTTTTGAAGTCGTCAATAAACAAATGGTGAGTAGTTTAATCAACTACCCCAATCCGTTTAGCACTAGCACTCGGTTTGTATTTACACTTACCGGTTCTTCCATCCCAGATAATATGAAAATTCAAATTATGAGTATTACAGGTAGAGTAGTGCGCGAAATTACTAAGCCAGAATTAGGACCATTACATATTGGTAAAAATATTACAGAATACGCATGGGATGGCACAGACCAATTTGGCGAAAAACTAGGCAATGGCGTGTATTTCTATAGATTTATTACAAAAAATCAAAACGAAGATGTAGCAGCAAAGGCAATTTTTGAAATTGACAAGTATATGAAAAAAGGTTATGGCAAAATGGTAATTATGCGATAATTACTTTGCTAATAGCCAATCAATTTACTGAATATTTTAAAACTACTAGTAGCATTTTCGTGGTCAAGTGCTTACCTTTGCACCTATGGCAAAAATTTCTATCAACCTAAGTACCGGTAGTATTCAGCAAGACGAAATGATAGTGGGGATAGACCTTGGAACCACCAATAGTTTGATAGCTATAATTCATCCGCAAACAAAAAATGCAGTTGCATTAAAAGAACATAATCAGCATACACTTGTGCCTAGTATTATTCATTTTGGCAATAATGGTCAAATAGATATTGGCGAAGCTGCTAAACCTTATTTAGAGTCTGATTCAGTAAATACTATTTTTAGCATAAAAAGGCTGATGGGTAAAAGCTATGCAGATGTAAAAACAGATGAGCATTATTTAGGCTATAAAATTATTGATGATAACTCCGATAAACTGGTAAAAATTCAAGTAGCTGATAAATTTTATTCGCCTATAGAATTAAGCAGTTTTATTTTAGCAGAACTAAAATCCAGAGCAGAACATATTTTAAAAACACCTGTAACCAAGGCTGTTATTACAGTGCCTGCTTACTTTAATGATGCACAAAGACAAGCTACGAGAGACGCTGGAAAACTTGCTGGTTTAGATGTACTAAGAATCATTAACGAACCAACTGCTGCAAGCCTTGCTTATGGTATTGATAAAAAAAACCAAGAAGCAAAGAAAATAGCTGTTTACGATTTAGGTGGTGGTACATTTGATATTACCATTCTGCAATTAGATAGTGGCATTTTCGAAGTGCTAAGTACCAATGGAAACACCTATTTAGGCGGCGATGATTTTGATAGATTAATTGTAGATTTTTTTATAAAAATTTTACAAGAACATAAAATAACAATTACAAATGGCACCAAACAAACTTTACGTTTATTAGCAGAGCAGGCAAAAAAACATTTAAGCGCCAACGATAATTTTTCTGCAATATTTCAGGATATACATTTAGCAATTACCAAAACAGAATTTGAAAATTTAGCAAAACCACTTTTGCAAAAAACAATGCTTTCTTGTGCAAAAGCATTGCAGGATGCAGGTTTGCAAGTGTCTGATATCGAAGAAGTAGTAATGGTAGGTGGTAGTACAAGAATGCCAATGGTAAAAAATGCAGTTACTGATTTTTTTAAGACAACAATAGATGATAGTTTAAACCCAGATGAAGTAGTTGCGTTAGGTGCTGCATGGCAAGCAGATGTATTAGCTGGCAACAATCAAGAAATTTTATTGTTAGATGTAACACCACTTAGTTTAGGTATTGAAACCATGGGAGGATTAATGGATGTGCTAATACCACGAAATAGTAAAATACCAAGTGGCGCTGCAAGGCAATATACTACGCATGCAGATGGCCAAACCAAAATGACGATTACTGTATATCAAGGAGAAAGAGATTTGGTAATAGACAATAGGAAATTGGCGGAATTTATTTTTGATGGTATTCCAGGAATGCCTGCTGGATTGCCAAAAGTTGAAATCAGTTTCAGGTTAAATGCAGATGGTATTTTAAATGTAAAAGCAAAAGAATTGCGCAGTGGAGTAGAACAAATCATGCAAGTGCAACCGCAATATGGATTAACAGACGCAGAGGTAGAAGAAATGCTGATGGCTAGTATGCTAAATGCAAAGGCAGATATGCAACTGCGCAGTTTGGTAGAAGCGCGTACAGAAGCAGAGCAAATAATTTTTGCAACCAAAAATTTTATGCAAAAGCATCAAGAGATGATAACGGCAGAAGAAATTGTTGCAACAAAAAATGCAATAGATAACTTACAAAATATAGTTGCATTAGATGATAAAAATGCCATTCATCATGCTATAGAACATTTAAATAATATTAGTAGGCCTTATGCGGAAAGATTAATGGATACTGCAGTAAGCAGTGCGCTAAGCGGAAAGAAGATTTAACGAATAAAAATGAATGAATTGACAAGCGATTTAAATAATATGATGCAATGTTTGTTGCTTGCATCGCAAGGACAAGGATATGTAAGCCCAAATCCATTAGTAGGTGCAATGATTGTGTATAACGGCGAAATGATAGGTGCTGGTTATCATCAGCAATATGGTACTGCACACGCCGAAGTAAATTGCATGGAAAGTGTGCAGCCAAATCATGTGGATAAAATAAAAGATAGCGTATTATATGTAAATTTAGAGCCTTGCAATCATCATGGTAAAACTCCTCCCTGCACAGATTTAATTATTAAAAGTGGGATTAAAAAAGTAGTAATAGGTAGCAGAGATCCGAATATATTGGTAAATGGCAGTGGCATAGAAAAATTAAAAGAGGCAGGAATAGAAATTGTAGAAAATATATTACACGAGCAGTGCCAAGCTGTAAATCGCAGATTTTTTACTTATCAACAAAAGAAAAGACCTTATATTATTTTGAAATGGGCAGAAACTGCAGATGGTTTTGTTGCCAATGAAGATAAAAGTACTTTGTCTATTTCAGAAGATGCTGCCAACAAAATGAATCATACTTGGCGCAGCCAAGAAGATGCGATTTTAGTAGGTTTTAACACAGTGTGTATTGATAATCCGCAATTAAATGTAAGGCATGTAGCAGCGCGTAATCCTGTTAGAATAATATGGGATGCTGAAAATAAATTACCGAATGATAGAAATGTTTTTGATGGTACGCAAGCTACAATTATTATAAATAGTCAAATAGAAAAAATAGAAAAAAGTACAGCATGGGTAAAATTAAATTCTATTGAAGAAATTATTTTTTATTTGTATGAGCATAAAACACTTAGCTTTATTGTAGAAGGTGGTCCTAAAACTATTCAACAATTTATAGATGCAAACTTATGGGATGAAGCGCGCATTATTAAAAGTAATAAAAATATTGGCAAAGGGTATGCGGCTAATCAGTTAAGTAATCATACTTTTTTGTACGACGACCCCAAAGGAAATGATACAATTTTGTACTATAAAAATAACAATAATATGTATTTATGATTTGGTTGTTGCTTTCGATATTATTAAATACTTATATAGGTATTGTATTTAAAGTATTTCATCGGTTTGGGATATCTAATTTACAAGGCATTGTTGCCAACTATTTTATTTGTGTAATTACAGGCAGTATATTTTTAGGACACAGCCCATTTATTGCGCAATATTTGCATAAAGATTATGTGCCATTTGCAATATTGCAAGGTTTATTCTTTTTTGTGGTTTTTTACTTAATAAGCAAAAGCACTATGGCATTGGGTGTTAGTGCTACACAAGTTTCCAATAAACTAAGTTTAGTAATACCTGTTGTAATGGCTTATTTTTTATTTGGAGATAGCATAAGTTTTTTTAAAATAATTGGAGTACTTATGGCAGGCATTGCTGTTTATTTAGCTTCGCAAAAAGCTGATGAACAAAATGTAGTACACGCAAAAAATAGATTAATTCTGCCAATATTAATATTTTTAGGAAGTGGTTTTTTAGATACACTTACCACATATATTCAGCATCAATATTTCCATGCTCCAGAAGATAGCAGCGTTTATATAATTTTTTGTTTTGCATCTGGTGCTTTTTTTAGCAGTATTTATTTGCTTTGGCAACTAAGTAAACAAGAAGAAAAATGGAGTTATACATCCATAGCAGGCGGAATAGTTTTAGGCATTCCTAATTTCTTTAGTATTTATGCTTTTATAAAAGCTTTAGGTGCAAATGTATTGCAAACATCTGCATTAGTGCCGGTAAATAATATTGCAGTTGTATTTGCTAGTGCTGTATGTGCAATATTATTTTTTCATGAAAAACTAAATAAGAAAAATTATCTTGGCTTAGCATTTGCGCTATTTGCCATTGTATTAATTATTTTTGGAGATAAATAATGGCGTTTACATACCAAACCATAGCAAACGAAACTACATCCGAGTTTAAAGACAGAGGAAGCAAATTTATTGGGTATACTTTTCCCGTAGAAACTGTAGAAGAATGCAAAGCAAAATTGAAGCAAATTAAAGAAATGCATCCCAAAGCTACGCATCATTGTTTTGCCTATCGATTAGGGACAGATAAAAATAATTATAGAGCAAGCGATGATGGAGAACCTAGTGGTAGTGCTGGGAAACCAATTCTTGGCGTGATAGATGGTGCAGCACTTACCAACACATTGGCAATTGTGGTACGTTATTATGGCGGCACAATGCTTGGTGTGCCAGGCTTAATTAATGCATATAAATCAACTATAAAATTAGCATTAGAATTAAGTCAAATAGTAGTAAAAGAAGAAACACAATTATTTGAATTGGAATTTGATTATCACTTAACTAGTGTGGTAAATCAAGCATTAATCAAAGTAGATGCTATACATTACAAAACAGATAATTTATTATTTTGTAAAAAAGAAGTGCAAATTCCATTAAGTAAAGTAGCTATGGCAATGGATGTTTTCCAAAAAATACATAACTTAGTGTTTAGAAAAATATTTGCGTGATGAAAAAACAATTTTTTGTACTACTTCTTTGCTTTCCATTCATGCAAGTGCAAGCACAGTATCTGTTTAAAGACGCAACTAATGTAATAGAAGCAGAGCAGTTTGTCAAAAATGATTTGCATTTACTGAATTCTATTCGGGCAAAATTAATTTACTATGTTGCCTCTCCAGTGGCACAACATTATACATTTCAAATTACAAAAAATGATATAGAAGTATGGGCATGGAAAGTAAAATTAAATATTGCAAACAATGGTAAAATATTATCATATATCAAAAACATTGGTGATATAGATGAATTAAATACGTTACCCAATATTACAGTAGCCCAAAATGATTTGGAAGTTAGTTTGAATCAAAAAAAAATAAAAGTATTTTACAAAAGCAATAATACATGGTTGTTAGCCGATAAAATACAAAGTAATGCTATAGGCAAAGACAGTACCTATTTTGTGGATGAAAATAATAATTTACTATTTTCATTTAGCAATGCTAGGTATTTAAAGAAAGATACGATTATTCAAGCTAAAGTATTTTTACCAGATCCTATAACAACTGCACAGCAATATTATGCTGCATCTTATGTAGATAATAATGATAGTAATGCCACCTGGCTAGGTAATGCACAGCAGTTAACAAATATTCCCGCTACGTTTGTTACAGATTCTAATAAGTTTATTTTAGAAAATAATATTGTAAAAATGGTAGATTATGATTTACCATTTATTCATCCAGTAAGCAAGGCTATGCCAGATTTTTTTTATAACAGAAGTGAATTTGGTTTTGAAGATGTAAATATATTTTACTACATCTCTTCTTATCACAAATACTTAGATTCTATTGGTTATGGTGCGTTAATGAATTTGCAAATCAATGTAGATGCACATGGGCAAAATGGTGCAGATCAAAGTAATTTTACAGCAAGTGGCCCTGCCCCAATTTTAAATATAGGAACAGGTGGAGTAGATGATGGCGAAGATGCAGATGTAATTATACACGAGTATAGTCACGGAATAAGTTGGTCTGCAAATAACAATACTGTGTACATCAATGAAAGAAGCGCTTTAGACGAAGGCTTGGCAGATTATTTTGCTACAAGCTATAGTAAATCTATCGATACATTTAGGTGGGCAGATATGTTTACTTGGGATGGACACAACGAATTTTGGGATGGCAGAGTTGCAAATACGACCCATCAATATATTGCTCCATTTGTGCAAGGCGAGTATTATGGCGCAGAAATTTGGAATGCAGCCATGATGAAAATTTGGGATGCTATTGGTAGACAAACAACTGATAAAATAATGCTGCAAGCTATGTATTCATTTAATGATTCTACAAAGTTTCCGGAAGCAGCAGCTTATGTCTTACAGGCAGATTCCTTATTAAATGGGGCGGTAAATCGTAATACAATTTGTTGGGCATTTCAATCAAAAAATATAGATCCCAAATGGGGGTGTTGGCCAATGAAAATTGGTAATGTAAACAATGAAAAAAATATTCAACTTTTTAATCAACAAGCATTTGCCAATAGGGTAGGAGATTTGCAAATTCAATTGCCAGAAGCTACAGATGCAAAAATTGTAATAACCAATATGCAAGGCCAAACAGTTTTGCTAAAAAATATTTCTAATCAACAAAACATTTATCTTTCTTCTTCGTTAGTATCATCAGCAGGTATGTATTGCATAACAGTGCTGTCTACTTTGCATCAATTTCATTCAAAGATTATTTTATACTAAAACATGTCCTTAATTTCTATCAATCCATACAACAATCAACTGATTGCTACCTATAAGCAAGATGCAAATAAAACTATCCATCAAAAAATAGACGCAACAGCTATAGCGCAAAAAAAATGGAAAGCACTTTCTATAACAAAGCGTGCAACTTATTTTATTGCATTGCAAAAACAACTTCAAAAAAACAGGAATTCACTTGCTGAATTAATTACCACGGAAATGGGAAAGCCAATCACCCAATCTTATTTAGAAGTAGATAAATGTGCAATGGTGTGTGAGTATTATGCCACAAGAACTACCGAATTTTTGCAGCCAGAAATTATTGCCAGTAATGCAACTAAAAGTTATACGCATTTTGAGCCAATTGGTAATATACTTGCTGTTATGCCTTGGAATTTTCCATTTTGGCAGGTCTTTCGTAGCATGGCGCCAATCATGATGGGTGGCAATGGTTATGTGCTAAAGCATGCAAGCAATGTATATGGATGTGCCAAAGCTATTGAGCAATTGATTCTTTCTGCAAAATTTCCAAAGGATATTTTTCAATTACTATGCATTACAAGTGCAGATGTACATAAGGCTATTGCCAATGAAAATATACATGCAATCACTTGTACTGGTAGTACAGCTGCAGGGCAGGCAGTAGCTATGTATGCGGCAAAGCATTTAAAAAAATGTGTACTAGAGTTAGGTGGTAGCGATGCTTATGTAGTATTGGCAGATGCTGATTTGCAAAAGGCTGTAACCGCTGCATTGTATAGCCGTATGATAAACAATGGACAGAGTTGTATAGCTGCTAAAAGATTTATTGTGGTAAAAAAAGTATATCAGCAATTTTTAAATTTACTACACCACGAAATGTGTAAATTAGTAATTGGTAATCCGATGGAAGAAAAAACCACTATTGGTCCATTGGCGAAAACAGAATTAAGAGATGAATTGCTAAAGCAAGTAAAGGCTTCTATAAAAAAAGGTGCAATCTCAGCCATACCGCAATTAGCACCAAGCCAAGGAGCATTTTTTTCGCCAATGATTTTGCATCAAGTACAAAAAGGAATGACTGCCTATAACGAGGAGTTATTTGGACCCGTATGCACTGTTATAGTAGCGCAAAACGAAAAAGATGCATTGCAAATTGCTAATGATACCACATTCGGTTTAGGCGCGGCAGTATTTACTTCTAACATTGCAAAAGGTGAAGATATTGCTAGGCATCAATTAGATGCAGGCAATTGTTTTGTAAACGATTTTGTGCGCAGTGTGCCAGGATTAGCCTTTGGCGGTGTTAAACAAAGTGGCTATGGCAGAGAGTTAGGCAAGTGGGGCATGTATGAATTTATGAATATTAAAACTGTGTATGTGGCATAATGAATTGCAATTGTATATCTCCTAAATCATTAATTGCATTATCTATTTGTAGTTTATTAAACAGCTAATAATAGTTAAGTTGATTAATAAACTTTAACTGTGATCAATAAAAAAAATGCATCAATCAATGATGCATTTTTTATTAAATCTATTTTGTTGTTTAAATTATTTTTTTCTGTTTAAATAGATTGTATAATAAATACTTGGTACACAATTTGGATATTGAAACATTGCAGCTGTTGGATTTTTATTACCAGCAACATCATCTACAAGTTGTTTTACAGATACATTATTATCTAAATTGATTCCTAAAATCCATTTATTGGTATAAACTCTAAAATTGGTATTGTATCCAAGTAAATGATTAT
>CAIXQW010000028.1 GCA_903921675.1 uncultured bacterium
AGTCGCACATTAGTAGTATCTCTGATAGGTTGCTCCTCAGCAGAGCCTATTTCCTTTTATACTAACTTGACAAAGTTCTAAAGAAATATGGAACAAAAAACCTCCTAATTTTGACCACATTACCTCTTTTTCTTAGGTGCAATTAGTACGTGCATTCTTTTACCTTCTAATTTAGGCATTCCTTCTAATTGTCCAAACTCTGCAAGGCGCTCAGAAAATTTTAAAAGTATCAATTCTCCGCGCTCTTTAAACATAATAGCACGACCCTTGAATTGCACATAAGCTTTCACTTTGTCGCCTTCTTTCAAAAAGTTTTCTGCATGCTTAGATTTAAAGTCAAAGTCATGGTCATCTGTATTTGGTGTAAAACGAATTTCTTTCATTTTCGCTTTTTACCGCAGCTGCTTTTACTTCTTTATCTTTTTTCTTTTTTTCGTAAAGAAATTTATTGTAATCTACACAACGGCAAATAGGAGGTGTGGAATTATTAGAAATTTCTACAAGATCCACCCCTAGATCATCTGCAATTTTTAATGCATCTGCAAGGCTATATAAGTTTGGTTCTACATTATCACCCACTAAGCGTACCTCGGGAGCTGTGATATATGCATTGATGCGGTGTTCGTTTTCTTTGATAACTCTACCTCTAAAAGTTCTAGGTTTTTGTGCCATTTAATATTTTTGGTTGAAGCAAAGGTAGGGATATTTATGTAATAATACAGATGATAAATTAAAAATAGTCCTACCCTTTTATCCAATTTTTTTTATTGGTAATATTCCTTTATTTTAGTTGTTGAAAAATGCTAATTAAAGGTGTATTGCAAGCACTAAAAATGTATTGCATTCAATCGCCACTGCCCCAAAGAATTATATTCTAGGCTAGGCAATGGAGCTTTTAAATTTACAATCTTAAAAAAATCTTTTAAAAATTTACTTTTCCAAGGTATTTTACTAAAGTCTATGTCTGGCGCTACGTAATATTGCCTATACCTTGGAATGTCTGTTCTGTTGTGAAATAAATTGGCATCATCGGTCCAGGTATTGGTATAGCCACCATACATATTTTGCGCGCCATAACCTACAGCTATATTTAACCATTTTGGCCATTTGCTAGCAGGTGCAAAGCTTCGGATATTACAACTCAACCAATAAGTTTGTGCATTATAATCTTTCAAGCATCTTTCCGCATCTGTTCTGCCATACAAATCATTTGCTCTGTGTAGCAATTCTACTTCTTTATAGTCTTGTATATGCCAGCTATATTTTATTTTGATGCGTTGCTCGTGCCACAACAATTGTTGGCTAGCATATATACCGCAGCCCAATGTATTCATGCCCATATCGCCCCAACTAAAGCCCCATTTTTGGCTATGCCCATCCAATATTTCTATGATAGTTTGGTATGCCAAACCGCCACCAGCGCCAATTAAAACACTCTTTTTTTCGGATAAACCAGTCCATCTAAAAAATGTAGAAAATAATTTTGAACCCAAATAGGCACTATATATATGCCCCACTTTGTCCATTTGTTGCCATTCTCCATTATCATTAAATGTATGAAACTTACTTTTTGGATATTGACTATACCATTCGTTGTTTAAAAAAATTAATGTGCCTGCCCATATTGTACCGCTGCCAATAGCCACCGATTTATATCTGCTTTTATTTAGTGTATGCGGAATAGCAATAGCTCTTTTGTAAAATTCTGTTGCGTTGGTGGTATCGCTACCACAAAAAGATTTTAGATGTTCTTTTGTGGTATTACTATCTTTTTGTTGCGCAGATAAAAAAGTATTGCACCACAAAAAAACAAAGATTAAAACAATAGATTTATACATTTATAAACCCAATTTAGTTTTTACAGCAGCTATTATTTGCATGCATTCTTCTTGGTTGTTTCCTTCTGCATATATGCGCAATACAGGCTCTGTGCCGCTAGCACGCACCATACACCAACAATCATTTTCTAACATATATTTAAAGCCATCTATGGTAAGCGTATCTGTTACTTTAAAATTGCCAAATGCTTCAATGCCATTTTTACACACTTCTACAGCGTGCAATTTTTGTTCTTCTTTCAGCAATAAATCATCGCGGTGATAAAAGAATTTGCCTACTATTTCATAAATTTCTTGACATAATTCTTTTAAACTTTTTCCTGTTTGATGCACAAATTCCCAAAGCACCAATCCATCGTAAATGCCATCTCTTTCTGGTATATGCCCTTTAATGCTAATGCCTCCACTTTCTTCGCCACCTACCAATACATCTTCGTTGTTCATAATTTCGGAAATGTATTTGAAGCCAATTGGCGTTACCTCGCATTCCAAGCCATAAATTTTGCAAAGTTTATTGACGCGTAAAGTAGTGCTTGCAGCAATTGCTACTTTGCCTGTCATATTTTTATATTTAAATAAATAATGAATCAATAATAATATGATATGATGGCTATCTACATAAGTGCCATCTTCATCATACAAAGCAATTCTATCTGCATCTCCATCATTAGCCAAACCAAATTTTAGTTCAGGAGTTTTTGCAATCGTTTCGCTTAACTCCAATAAATTTTTGTGCAAAGGCTCTGGAGGAGTATTGTTGAACAATGGATTTCTTTCGCAATGCAGCAATACGGCTTTTGGAAATAATCTGCGCATAACATTTTGCCCTGCGCCAAACATTGCATCGTAGGCTAATTGAAATCTGCTATCTGCCAATGCTGCAATATTAAATTTGTTGTATAAATAATCGATATAGTCTTGTTCCAAATCTACATAACGCAGCATGCCACTTTTTTCAAGTTCTGCAAGGTCGCCAGTTACAGCCACATCATGATTAGGAATAAATTTTTCTACTTCTGCTATTTGAGATGGTGGAGTAGGACCTCCATTTTCGCTTTTTAGTTTATAGCCACTATATGCAGGTGGATTGTGGCTTGCAGTAATTACCACACCTTGTTGCGCCTTGTATTGCAATGCACCAAAGCTAATCATTGGTGTACTTACAAAACCGTGATGGCTGATAACTTTAATGCCATGTGCACAAAATACTTTAATGGCAGTTTCTGTAAATAGTTCTCCAGCAAAGCGGCAATCGTGGCCTATAATAATGGTATTATTTTCTTGTTTCGTTTTTAGCCAAAGGCACACCGCTTCTGTAACGCGTGCTACATTAGCAGTTGTAAAATCTTTGGCAATAATTTCGCGCCAACCATCGGTTCCAAATTTTATTTGATACATTGTTTATAAATAAT
>CAIXQW010000029.1 GCA_903921675.1 uncultured bacterium
TTAGAAAATAATAATATAGAGCCACTTTTAAAACATAAAAAGCGACTCGACCAAATAAATTGCAACACTTTTTTCACTCAGCAATAACCAATTACCATGACAGGAATTCCATATATTCTTATTGAATTTTAATATAACGATTGGAATGGCGCTAATATTTATTTTTATAGGTTCTTCGACAAAAAAATCGAAACGAACATGCTTAGTTTTTTATGACAGGGCAAAAGTTGCTATGGGACAATTAAAGCATACAGGAGTAGCTTTAAATTAAATGCAGTTTGGCACTTGCAAACAGACTAATCCGCCTAATAGTGGTTGCTATATAAATCACCCCTGATTCCTAGCGATATATTCTAAATCTTTTGATTCCATTTTTAATAGCAATAAATTTATAAAATTCTCGTTTACCCAAACCTCTATCCCAAAAAAAACCTTCTGAAATTTCTCTCAGAAGGTTTTTGTTTTATCTAAAATATTATCTGTAAATCTTACATCTAATAATCTTGCATCTTAAATTCTAGCTACATCCAGTAGTTGTACCGCAGTTAGGGCACATGTAGCAAGTACCATTGCGTAAGGTAATATTACCACATTGGCGGCAGCTAGGTGCATCAGATGTGGTGCCCATTAAACCTTTCAATTTAGCATCGCTACCAGCTACTGCAAATTTAGAAACTGGTGTTGCAGCTGCTGTAGCTGTTGCAGTTTCTTTCGGTGCAGGTTGTCCACCCAAAGCTGTAACGCGCACATTGCTCAACTCTTGGTCTTCTGTAGGAATATCCCACTCATCTTGGCCAGTATTGCCTACTACGTGCACTAGGTCTTCGCGGCCCAAATATTCGTAGCCCAAAGCACGGAATATATAATCGATAATAGAAGTTGCATTTTTGATATTTGGATGATCTACCATGCCAGCTGGTTCAAAGCGTGTAAATACAAATTTATCTACAAACTCTTCCAACGGCACACCATATTGTAGGCCAATAGAAATAGAAATTGCAAAGCAGTTTAGTAAGCTACGCATGGTTGCTCCTTCTTTTGCCATATCTATAAATATTTCGCCAAGTGTACCATCGCCATATTCGCCAGTGCGTAAGAACACCGCTTGGCCACCTACTTTACTTTTGATAGTAAATCCACGACGCTTAGCACTTAATGTTTTGCGCTCTACAATACGAGATAATTGGCGCTTCAATACTGTATCTCTACTAGCTTGCACACGCTTATTTACTTCTTCTAGCAATTCGTCTGTAGTCAATTGCCCAAGGTCTACCATATTGCTGTTTGCAGATAAATTCACTGCTTCTTCTGCACTAGCTTCTGTAGTTTCTTCTTTGGCTTCTTTTTCTTTTTTATCGCTTTTATTGCTTAATGGTTGGCTTAGTTTGCTACCATCGCGGTATAATGCATTTGCCTTTAAGCCCAATTCCCAACTCATGTAGTAGCAATCTTTCATTTCTTCTACAGTAGCTTCGTTTGGCAGATTAATGGTTTTAGATATGGCACCACTCAAGAAAGGTTGACAAGCTGCCATCATACGAATGTGACCATGTGCATGTATGAATCTTTCACCTTTTTTACCACATTTATTTGCGCAATCAAATACAGATAAATGTTCTGGTTTTAAGAATGGAGCTCCTTCTAACATCATTGTGCCACATACTACATCATTACACGCATCTATTTCTTCGTCTTTAAAGCCCAATGCTTCCATTAGGTTAAAGGTTGGTGCATAGTATTGGTCTGCAGTAAAGCCAAGACGTTGCATACAAGCTTCGCCAAGTGTAAATGCATTCATTACAAATGCAATATCAAAACTTGCTTCTACAGCTTTATCTAATTTTGCAATTTCTTCTGCAATAAATCCTTTTTCGCTAAGGCTTTGGTGATTGATGTAAGGCGCACCAGCAAAGGTGCCTGTACCTTTTGCATATTTTACCATTGCATCTACTTCTGTAGGTGTATAGCCTAAGTTGCGCAATGCTGTTGGTATGCTTTGGTTGATGATTTTAAAATAACCACCACCACTTAATTTTTTAAATTTCACTAATGCAAAATCAGGTTCTACACCAGTTGTATCACAGTCCATTACTAAACCAATAGTTCCAGTAGGTGCAATTACTGTAGTTTGTGCATTTCTGTAACCATATTTTTCGCCAAGTTTTACAGCATCATCCCAAGCGCTAGTTGCAGCTTTCAATAAGTCTGTAGGGCAGTATGCAGCATCAATACCCATTGGTTTTATTTCTATTCCTTCATAAGCATCTTGTGCATCGTATGCTGCTGCACGATGGTTGCGCATTACACGCAACATGTGCGTTTTGTTTTCTTCGTATTTGGCAAATGCACCTAAATGCGCTGCCATTTCTGCACTTGTTTTGTAAGCAGTACCAGTCATGATAGCGCTAATCGCACCAGCAATACCTAATGCTTCTTTACTATCATAAGCAATACCACGCACCATTAACAAGCTACCTAAGTTGGCAAAGCCTAAACCTAATGTGCGGTAGTCATAACTTAATTGTGCTACTTCTTTACTAGGGAATTGCGCCATCAATACAGAAATTTCTAACACTACAGTCCATAGTCTGCACATGTATTCAAATCCTGGAATGTCAAATTCGTTTGTTTCGTCGTTGTATAATTTTCTAAGATTTACAGACGCAAGGTTGCAAGCTGTATTGTCTAAGAACATATATTCGCTACAAGGATTACTACCATTGATTCTACCACCTTCTGGGCAAGTATGCCACTCGTTGATAGTAGTATCGTATTGTGTACCAGGGTCTGCACAACGCCATGCAGCGTATGCTATTTTATCCCACAAGTCTTTTGCAGGTACTTTTTTCATGACGCTTTTATCACCGCGCGCTACCAATTCCCAATCTTCGCCAGCATTTAATTTTGCAAAAAAGCTATTTGGCACGCGAACACTGTTATTGCTATTTTGTCCACTAACTGTGCGATATGCTTCGCCTTCGTAGTCGCTGCTATAGCCAGCATCTATCAATGCTTTTACTTTCTTTTCTTCTTCTACTTTCCAATCTATAAACTGCATAATTTCTGGATGGTCTAAATCTAAGCTTACCATTTTAGCAGCACGGCGTGTAGTACCACCGCTTTTAATAGCGCCAGCACTTCTATCACCAATTTTCAAAAAACTCATCAAACCACTACTTGTGCCACCACCACTTAGTTTTTCACCTTCACCACGAATGCTACTAAAGTTGGTGCCTACACCGCTACCATATTTAAAAATTCTTGCTTCTCTCACCCATAAATCCATGATGCCACCTTCATTTACCAAATCATCATTTACACTTAATATAAAGCATGCATGAGGTTGAGGTCTTTCATAAGCGTTGGTAGATTTGCTTAATTCGCCAGTTGTTGGGTCTACATAATAATGTCCTTGTGGCTTACCTGTAATGCCGTAACTGCTGTGCAGTCCTGTATTAAACCATTGCGGACTATTAGGCACACATGCTTGGTTTAATATACTAAATACTAATTCTTCGTAAAATACTTGCGCATCTGTAGCGGTAGCAAAATAATTGTATTGCTCGCCCCAAACTCTCCAACAGTTAGCCATACGATGTGCTACTTGCTTTACACTTGTTTCGCGGCCCAATGTGCCATCTGCTTGCGGCACACCTGCTTTTCTAAAATATTTTTGTGCAATAATATCTGTTGCTATTTGGCTCCATTGTTTTGGCACCTCGCAATCTTTTATTTCATAAACTACTTCTCCATTTGGGTTTTTAATTACCGAGTTACGATAATCGTATTCAAATTGGTCGTATGGGCTAATGCCTTCTTTGGTAAATTGTCGGTTGAATTTCAAACCGGTAGTTGTAGATGTCTTTTTACTCATTCGTGGTGTTTGAATTTTTATTGTTTTGAATTTTGGTTTAGCAGCTACAGTTTGGAAGTCAAGATTTTCATGCCCTTATTGAAATGTTATACTATAAAGGCCACTTTTTTTTGAAGATTATCTAAGGATTTTTCTTCATTCATTTTGTGGGGTGAAAACCATTGCTTTCATTTGCAACGGCAACGAAGATATTTAGGAAAGTTGTTAATGTTGTTACTGCATTTTCCACATGCTGTTAATACTTTAATAACACACTGTGTAGAACGCCTAATGTATTGAGTTGTACGATTTATAAACATGGAGTGTATAAAATATATAAAAAATAGTTTTGCAAATATTTGCAAATATCGAGTTGGTGTTCAAATGCTGATGTTTACTATGTTTGCTTATTCTTCTATGGCGCAAGCTGACTCTGCAAAAGTAATTGATTCTGTTGCAAAAATATCCCAGCAAACTACAGTTGCCTCCACCAATAAAAATGCAGGAATTGCAGATAAGCAAATTGGCAAATTACCTTTAAAAAGAAGCCAATTGCCAGAATTATTTTTGGTGATAATTTTACTAAGTATAGTAGCAGTGCTTCGTTATTTCTTTCCTAAATATTTACCAGAATTATTGCAGCAAACTTTTTCGTTTTCAGCAGACTCCAGAGTACTGAAAAATGATAGAATTGGCGATGTATTTCCTGGAGTCTTTTACGATATCATGTTTGTGGTATTAGTTACAAGCTTGGTTCTATTTTATGTGAACATAACATATGGGCAAAAAATGGTGTTTACTTGGAAGCATGTAAGTGTAGTTAGTTTTACAATTGTATCCTATTTGCTTGTCAAAACCTATTTAATAAAATTAATCTCTTGGGTGTATAAATTCCATGCTATTAATAATGTTGTAATGGCTTATACCATTTTAATGCGCCATGTTTTAGCCTTGGTGTTTGTGCCTTGCATCGCATTTTTACTGTTGATCAATTCTGAATCAATGGCAAATTTAGGCCTGTATATAGGTTTAATTGCAGCCGCAGCGATTTATTTATTTCATTTTTTTAAAATGTTGGTATTTGTCAAGAAATCTTCTACTGCGTCATTTGTGGACATTTTTACTTACCTTTGCTGCGTCGAAATACTACCGTTTTGTATAGTTATTGTTTTTTTTCATAGACAACTCATACATTGCAGTTAGGAGATCGGCTTTTGATTATTAAGCACGAACAATTTGCAAAATATGAAGGAAGTAAGTAAGACTACTACTACTAAAACGACAAAAGCGAAAGAAACTAAAAAGCCAATCAAAAGCATTTTAATTTCTCAGCCAAGACCAGAAGGTGATAGATCTCCATATTTTGACCTAGAGAAAAAATATGGCGTTCAGCTTAATTTTCATCCATTTTTGATGGTAGAAGGTATTAATGCCAGAGATTTTCGCAGGCAAAAAGTGGATATTCCTCAATACTCTGCAATTATTTTTACTAGTAGATATGCGGTAGATCATTTTTTTAGAATTTGCGAAGAAATGAAAATTAAAGTAAGTGCAGAAATGAAATATTTCTGTATCACAGAAGCAGTAGCATTGTATTTACAAAAATTTACTTTGTACCGCAAGCGTAAAGTATTTTTTGGCGAAAATGGAACGATCGCTGGTTTATTGAAAGTAATAGAGAAACATAAAAGCCGTGAAAAGTTTATTGTGCCTAGCAGCGATATTAATAAAAAGGATATCATAGCATTTTTAGAGAAAAAAGAATTAGAATTTATTGAAGCTACTCTTTACAAAACTATTTGTAACGATGTAACTGAAGTAATGAAAAAGGCGCATGATATGATTATATTTTTTAGCCCTGGAGGTGTAAAAAGTTTGTTCGAAAACTTACCTACATTCAAGCAAAAAGATATGCTATTTGGAGCCTTTGGTCCCACTACTTGCAAAGCTATCGAAGAAAGTGGATTAACCTTGCATGTAAAAGCGCCTTTGCCAAATGCGCCAAGCATGGTAAGTGCTTTAGATATCTTTTTAGGAGAGAATAAGAAAAAAAAGTAGGTTAACTAAGTTTACAGTTTTAGTGGTTGAAGGAGCATTGTTTTATTGTTATCAATAAAGTTTTTTTATAATCTGATAATTCTATTATTCAGTTATTCAACAATTTGGATCTTCAATTTCTCTACCTTTACCTCATGTCTAATCATTTAATAACCGAATCATCGCCATACCTATTGCAGCATTCCAATAACCCTGTAGATTGGTATCCATGGTGTCAAGAAGCATTTGCAAAAGCAAAAGCAGAAAACAAGGCAATTTTAGTAAGTATAGGTTATAGTAGTTGCCATTGGTGCCATGTAATGGAGCACGAAAGTTTTAACGACGAACAAACTGCAAAGTTGATGAATGATTTGTTTGTAAATATTAAGGTAGACAGAGAAGAAAGACCAGACTTAGATGCCATCTATATGGATGCTGTACAAGCGATGACTGGTAGCGGGGGGTGGCCTTTGAATGTATTTTTAACACATGAGAAAAAACCATTTTACGGGGGTACTTATTTTCCACCAAAGCCAATTTATAATAGAGCTTCATGGCAAGATGTATTAGTAAGTGTGCATAGTTTTTTTTTATATAAAAAAGAAGAATTAAATGTACAAACCACACAATTAATGCAGCATTTATTACAGTCTACTAAGGGTATTTCTCCTATAAATGAAGCAGAATACACTATGCAATTAGCAGAAACACTATTAGAGAATATGCTAAAAAATGCAGATAATCTTGATGGTGGTTTTGGTAGTGCACCCAAGTTTCCGAGTTGTGGTAATATTTATTTTTTATTGCAATATTATTTATTTACAAAAAATGAAAAAGCCCTGCAACAGGCGTGTTTAAGCCTTGACAAAATGGCTTTTGGGGGCATATACGATCATATTGGGGGAGGATTTGCAAGATATAGTACAGATAGAAAATGGTTTGCGCCTCATTTCGAAAAAATGCTATATGACAATGCACAATTATTAGAAGTTTATGCGTTGGCTTATCATATTACAAATAACACAGACTATGCAGAAATTTGCAATCAAATTGTAGCGTATGTAAAAGCAGAAATGATGGATACAAATGGCGCATTTTATACAGCCCAAGATGCCGATAGCGAAGGTGTGGAAGGGAAATATTATGTATTTACACACCAAGAAATTACAGCTATTTTACAGCAAGAGGCTCCTTTGTTTTGTAAGTATTTTAATGTAACTGAAAATGGCAATTGGGAACATCAACAAAATATTTTACATACAGATACTACCCTAAAATCTTTCTGCAAAAAAGAAAATTTAGATGAAGGAATAACTATTGAATATATTAATCAGTGCAAACAAAAATTAAAAGAGTATCGTGCCAAAAGAATAGCACCATTTAAAGATAAAAAAATAATTTTATCATGGAATGCATTAATGAGTAAGTGTTTAATACAAGCAGGTTTATTTTTGCAAAACGAAGAGTTTATAAATACTGCAAAGAAAAATATAGATTTTCTATTACATCATTTTTACGATGCTACTTCAAATACTTTATTGCGTGTAAGCCTTGATGGCAATGCAAAGCAGCACGCTGTATTAGAAGATTATGCTTATCTTTCCCAAGTATTAATACAAGTGTTTATTGTGACAGCAGAAGATAAATATCTAATATTAGCAAAGCAATTAACAGATAGTGTACTTGAAAATTTTTCAGTAGAAAATAATAAACTATTTAGTAATACAAGTAAAAATGCGAAAGATATTATTGTGCAAAAAATAGATATGTATGAGCATAGTATGCCTAACGCAAATGCAGTAATGATGAATTGTTTACATTATTTAGGTATTGCATTTCAGCAACCGCAATACACGCTTCTGCATCAACAAATGCAAAATGCTATGGCAGATATGTGTAAACATCATCCAAATTATTTTTCGGGGTGGGCTGTCGGATTAATGACAAAAATTTTTGGAGAGCAAGAATTGTGTATTGCAGCTAAAAATAATTTGCCAGAAGTGTTTACATTTTACAAAAATTACAAACCATCTGTAACCCTTATCAATACAAGCGGTGCAAGCAATATTCCTTACCTAAAAAGTAAGAGTGTTAAAGAAAATATAATGTTATACTGGTGCCATAATAATACTTGTTTCCCGCCGTTTGAAAGATGGGAACAGCTATTAGATTTTGGGTTTATGAAGGAATAATTTTTTTTATCGAATTTTATTTTGTTATTTGCCCTACGAAAAATGAAATAAAGGGGAATATCAATACAAAAAAGTGTTCAATTCATGAACTTTTTAATCTTTTCTGCAAGAAAAGTGCTTTTTATCGTATAATTTTCTCTAACAGTTTGATTTTTTGTAAAAATTAAATACATTTGCTAACTGCATAATAAATTAGAAATATGATAAAATTATTTTCGTATTGTTTCACCGCCTTAGTAATGGCTAGTGTATTCGCGAGTTGTAACGATGAAGGAAGTCCAACAGGGCAACTAGTAGGTAACAAAAACAGAATGAGTTATACTGCTCCTGCTCCCCTTGGCATGGTATGGGTACCTAGTGGTACAATGCACATGGGTGTAAGCGATCAAGACATGAAAAATGGTAATGACGCAAAAAATCGTCAAGTTCAAGTTTTTGGATTTTGGATGGATGCAACAGAGGTAACTAATTCAGAATATCGTCAGTTTACAGATTATTGTCGTGATTCTATTACACATGTTGTATTAGGCGATATGAAATCTTTAGATGATGGATCAGAAATCGTAGATTTTAAAAAGAAAATTAAATGGGGTAGCGATGATGTAAATGATGCAATGGCAGCTTATTACATTCCTGCAAACCAAAGTATTACTGGTAAAAAAGAATTTGACAACTTAGGCAAATTGGTTTACAAGTATGATTATATCGATTACGATGCCATGGCACGTGCAGATTCTAGAACAGCTCGTAGTCAATTTATCAAACCTTTAGTTACTTATGTTTATCCAGATACAACAGTTTGGGTAAAGCAATTCTCACAAGCTTACAACGAACCAATTGCGCAACAGTATAATTGGTTCAAAGCATTTGATGAGTACCCTGTAGTTGGTGTGAATTGGAAACAAACACAAGCATTCAACAATTGGAGAACAGTTTCTTGGAGAAACTATCGTTATACCAAAAAGAAATACACTGAAAGCGAATTCCGCCTTCCTACGGAAGCAGAGTGGGAGTGGGCAGCACGCGGTGGCCGCCAA
>CAIXQW010000030.1 GCA_903921675.1 uncultured bacterium
GCAAAAGCAATAATGCTAGTTGTAACAAAAAATGAAAATAATATATAGCGCATGGTTATAAATATTTATCGCCCATGTTTCTTTTTACTTCGTTTACATACTCCTTTATCTGCTGTTCTCTTTCTCTTTTGCAAATTAGTAAAACATCTTTTGTATCTACAATAATAAAATTTTCTAAGCCTTGCAATACTACTAGTTTATTGTTTGGTGCCTTTACCATGCATTGGTTGGCATCTATGACCATTACATGGTCGCCAATTACAACATTACCCAAATAATCTTTTTCGTGATTATCGTAAGCGCTATTCCAAGTGCCTAAATCGCACCATCCAAAGCTACTTGGTATTACATACACATTTTTTGCCTTTTCCATAAAGCCATAATCTATGCTGATGTTTTGGCACAATGGGTAAATTTTATCGATGTCATTATGCTCTTCGCTAGTATTATAGGTAGTTACACCACTAAACAAATCATGCATTTCGGGCAAATGTTGTTGTATAGCATTTATTACTGTTTGTACATTCCAAACAAATATGCCAGCATTCCACAAAAAGTCGCCGCTGCGCACAAAAGTTTGCGCTAATTCCAGATTAGGTTTTTCTGTAAACGTTTTTACAGGATGTGCTAAGTTTTCTGCGCCATCATCGTTGTATTGAATATAGCCATAACCAGTATCTGGCCTAGTGGGTTTAATACCTAACGTTAATAATGCTTGATGATGCGATGCAAAATCTAATGCATCAAAAATTGTTTTTTCAAATAATCTTTCTTCAAATATTAGGTGGTCTGCGGGACTCATAATAATATTTGCATTGGGGTTTAATGCATGCAACTTATAAGCAATATAGGCAGTACATGGCGCAGTATTTTTACGGCTTGGTTCTGTAAGTATATTATTGGGATTTAATTCCGGAATTTGACCCAATAATATTTCTTTATAGTTTTGGCTAGTAATGATAAAAATATTTTCTTGCGGGCAAATTGCCTGAAAGCGTTGATATGTCCATTGAATCAAACTTTTACCTGTGCCTAATATATCTAAAAATTGCTTTGGATAATCATTACGACTTTCTGGCCAAAATCTGCTTCCAATTCCTCCAGCCATAATGGCTACATAATTATTTTTGATGCTCATACGTTTGTTGGTGCAAGTTAATTAGCAATTTTCATTAATCCATATACAATTTTTAATATTACTTCCAAAATACTTTCATTTCTTTAAACTAAGCCTTCTCTTAGTAAGTCGTGTAGGTGCACAAATCCTACATATTTTTCATTATCCATAACCACTAGTTGCGAAATATTATTTTTACGCATTAGCTCCAATGCATTTACTGCAAGGTCTGCAGTTTGTATGCTTTTTGGGTTGCTATTCATAATATCTAAAGCATTAAAAGTATGCCAGTCGTTTTCTTTTTCTAACATTCTTCTAATATCTCCATCTGTAATGATGCCTTTTAAATTATCATTTTGTAATACCGCAGTAGCACCCAATCTATTGGTGCTAATTGTTACAATCACTTCTTTAATATGCGCGTCTAATGCTACTTTGGGTGCTGCATTTTGTTTGCTGATATCGCCTACTTGCAAATACAACTGCTTGCCTAATGCACCACCCGGATGAAACTTTGCAAAATCTTGGGCTGAAAATCCTTTCATCTCTAGCAAACAAATTGCCAATGCATCACCCATTACCATTTGCGCAGTGGTGCTGGTAGTAGGTGCCAAATTATTAGGGCAAGCTTCTTTGCTTACTGTGGTGTTTAAAAAATAGGTGCATTCTTTTGCAAGAAAAGAGTTTTCATTGCCACACATACCTATCAATGTGTTGCCAAATTTCTTGACAAACCTAGTTAGTACTTTAATCTCTTCACTTTCTCCACTTTTACTAATTATCATCATTACATCATCTGGCAGCAGCATACCCAAATCGCCATGAATTGCATCTGCTGCATGCATATAAAGGCTTGGTGTGCCTGTGCTATTTAAAGTTGCAACAATTTTTTGGGCTATTATTCCACTTTTGCCAATGCCGCTTATTACTAGCCTTCCTTTGGAGGAGTGGATAGTTTGAATAATTGCTGCAAAAGCATCTTCTATTAAATTACCTAAGTTTTGAATTTCTGAGGATTGCAACTGAATGCTATTTTTTGCAGTTTGTAAAATTTCAAGATTTGTCATGAATACGAAAAGTAAAATTAATTATATTTTTTCTAAAACTGTACTAATCAATTAGATTGTATATAATTCTAGACATAAGTATTTTTTAACGAATATTTGATAAAATAGATAGGCACAATCAATTACCTTTAACTTATTAGCGAAGAAAGAACGAAAATTTGAATTATAAATCATATTAATGCTTTCTTTTTTCAAAAAAGAGATGTATATTTATATTCTCGCTGCATTTAATGGGGCAATCGGGGGACAAATAATTTAATTAACTTAAACAAAAATATTGTGATATGGCTGTAGCAACTAAAAAGGCTAAAGAGACTACCGATGTAGTAATAACAGAAACTGAAAAACCAGTAAGAAAATCTAGTAAAAAAGTAACCACTGCTGCTAATAAAAAAAGCAGCGCAAAAGGCGATTCTGAGTTGCAAATAGCATTGCAAACTTATTTTGGCTTTGATAGCTTTAAAGACGAGCAAGAAAAAATTATAGAAAGCATCATGGGTGGGCACGATACCTTTGTAATTATGCCTACTGGTGGTGGTAAAAGTTTGTGCTACCAATTGCCAGCATTAATAATGGATGGCGTAGCAATTATCGTGTCGCCATTGATAGCCCTCATGAAAAACCAAGTAGATTTAATACGTGGTTATAGCGAAGAAGATAATATTGCACATTTCCTAAATTCATCTTTGAACAAAGGTCAAATAAAAATTGTAAAAGACGATTTAAGTGCAGGCAAAACAAAGCTATTATATGTAGCGCCAGAAACACTTACCAAGCAAGAAAATCTAGATTTCTTTAAAGGAATTAAAATAAGTTTTGTAGCGGTAGACGAAGCGCATTGCATTAGCGAATGGGGCCACGATTTTAGGCCAGAATATCGCAAATTACGCGATATGATTACCATTATCGATAAGCGAATCAACATCATTGCATTAACTGCAACTGCTACACCAAAAGTGCAAGATGATATTGTAAAAAACTTAGCACTACGCAATCCAAATGTATTCATCTCTTCTTTTAATAGAGATAATTTGTTTTATGAAATTGTACCAAAAGGCAACAAAGACCAAATTACAAAAAGCATTACCAAATACATTACCCAACACAAAGGCAAAAGTGGTATTATTTATACTTTAAATAGAAAAACCACAGAAGAACTTGCAGAAACTTTGCAAGCCAATGGCATTAACGCTGTGGCGTATCATGCAGGCTTAGATGCAAAAACGCGTGCCGAAAGACAAGATCATTTTTTGAACGAAACAGTGCAAGTAATAGTTGCTACTATTGCCTTTGGTATGGGTATAGATAAGCCAGATATTCGCTATGTAATACACTACAATATTCCTAAAAGTATAGAAAACTATTACCAAGAAACGGGTCGTGCTGGTAGAGATGGTTTAGAAGGACATTGCCTGCTTTACTTTAGCTACAAAGATGTGCAGAAGTTAGAGCACTTAATGCGCGATAAACCATTAAGCGAAAGAGAAATTGGCGCGCAATTAATTGGCGAAACAGTAGCTTATGCAGAAAGTAGTGTATGCCGCAGAAAAGTATTGTTACATTATTTTGGCGAAGAATATAAGCACGAAAAATGTGGTGATATGTGCGATAATTGTAAGCATCCTAAAGAAAAAATAGATGTAAAAGATACAGTACGCATTATATTAGAAGTAGTGCAGCAAGTAAAAGAAATGTTTACCATAGACCATGTGGTGAATGTAGCATTGGGCAGAAATAATGCACATGTACAAAACTTTAAACATCAAAAATTAAAATCATTTGGTGCAGGTATAGAAATGAATATGAATGATCATTTTTGGTATAGCCTAGTACGCCAAATGATGTTAGAAGGATTGATACGTAAAGATATCCAGGAATATGGCTTGCTAAAACTAACAGAAAAAGGAAAAGAGTTTTTAAAGAAACCTTATGGCATTAAACTAAGTTTGAATCATCAGTTTGAAGATGCAGATGGCGATGATGATGATGTATCCTCTAGCGGTAGTGGCAGTGGTGCAGCATTAGACGAAAGGCTGAAAGGAATGTTGATGACTATCCGCAAGCAAGTAGCAGATGCACATAAATTACCTCCGTTTGTAATATTTAGCGAAAATAGTATTCAGGAAATGGCTACTATGTACCCTTGCACACTTACAGAATTAGAAAAGATTGGTGGTGTAAGCAAAGGAAAAGCAATTAAGTATGGTAAAAAATTTGTAGACCTAATAGCGCAATACGTAGATGATAATGATATAGAAAAACCGGATGATTTTGTAATGAAAACAGTTGCAAACAAAAGTGGTTTAAAAATATTTATTATTCAAAACGTAGATAGAAAAATTCCTTTAGAAAATATCTGTAGAAGCAAACAATTGAGCATGCCGGAATTACTTGGCGAAATGGAAACAATTGTAAGCAGCGGTACAAAATTAAATATGGATTATTGCATCAACGAGTATGTAGATGAGCTAGACCAAGATGATGTTTATGACTATTTTTTAAACACAGATACAGATAATGTAGAGGTAGCTTTTGAAGAATTTAAAGATTCTGGACTAAGTTTAGAGCAATTGCAGCTAGTAAAAATTAAATTTATGAGCGAGTATGCTAATTAACTTGGTTTATTTAGGCAAAATGATGGATATTTCTGCCCATTTATTTGGCTAGATGAATAAATTGTTTACTTTTGCCTTCCTCTAAAACGAATACAACAAAAACCAGCATGGTGAGATAGCTCAGCTGGTAGAGCAATGGACTGAAAATCCATGTGTCGCCGGTTCAAGCCCGGCTCTTACCACAGCAAAATCCCTAATAGCAATGTTGGGGATTTTTTTATTATAGAATGTTTACAGTTTATGTTCCTTCACTAACGTCTGTTTTTAATACTTCAACTAGGTTGTTTTTGATAATCATTTAACTTACAAAAAATCTATAGTGAGCATAAACTATTGATGCAGATATTTCTTATACTCGCTATCTATAATAAATCAAAATAAAAGCCTACCAAATAACCTTGTAAAATCAAATATGAATGCTATTAGTAAAACTATTTTTAGTTATCATTATCTCTTGGCCAATTTGGTGCTCCAATTTACTATAGCTTGTAAATATTATTGCACTGTATTCCACATCTAGCTCCCAATACAATCCTAAATATCTAACATCTACTACTTTAGCAGCAATGCCATTTTCATTATCTATTTGTAATTCTTTTGGTCTTGCAATTTTTCCATTGCTTATATTATAGCTACCTAATAATGCAGCAGTATATTCATTGATTGGTTGATGATAAATGGCTTGCGCAGTGTCCTGCTGAATTATTTTACCATGCTGCATTACAATTATTTTATTTGCCCAAGGCAGCACATCTGTTGGGTCATGCGAGGTAAGGATGCATGTAATAGCATATTGCTTACACACATCTGCTATTACTTTTTTTAATATGCTTTTATGTATTAAATCTAGGTTAGAAAATGGTTCATCTAAAATTAGCAATTGTGGTTTGGTCAATAATAATTTTGCCAAAGCCAATCGCTGTTTTTCGCCACCAGATAGTTCTTTACTATTTCTATTTAGCAATGTATCTACTTTGCATAATGCAAATAATTCCTTGGTTTCTGTTACAGAAAATTCATTGGTTAGTTGCAATAAATCTTGCATTTTATAATTGTGGCGCAACTCAAAATGCTGTGATAAATAGGCGATGCCTTTTTCTCCTGGTACTAATTGCCAATCGGGTCCTTTTACTTTTTTTTCATTAAAAAATATTTCTCCTTGCAATGGCTGAATGAGGCCTGCTATTGTTTTTAATAAGGTTGATTTCCCAGAACCTGTTTCGCCAATAATAGCAATATTTTCAAATACATGTTGGGTAAAATTTATTTGTTGCAATTGAAATCCTCCTAATATTTCTTTAGAAAACAATCCCGATATTTCTAACAATGGCATGCGCAAAAGTAATAGTTCTATTATTAATTAAAGGCTTTAAACCTATTTATCGGATAATTTTTTTCAAAAAAAACAAAAAAGATGACTAAATAATGTTTTCTTTTATCTATTTGATTTTTAATTATTTATAAAATTTCTATTCGACAACAAACATTTATACACACTTACATTCGATGTTAATTACTTAAATACCGATTAAGGCTTACTGTTGCCTACACCTTTGCATTGTCAATCATCGGAAAAACATACTAGTCAATTTTTTCGAAACTGATATTTTAAAAAACAATTATAAAAAGCAAAACACATTCGTAAACAATTTAAATTTTAAAAGATCATGAACACGATGCAAAACAATGTACAATTAATTGGGCACTTAGGCAGAAACCCAGAAGTAAAAACCTTGAACAATGGCAATAAAGTAGCCAAGCTTTTATTAGCCACTAGCGAATATCGCAAAAACGATAAAGGCGAAAAACAAACACTTACCACATGGCACAATGTATGTGCATGGGGCAATGCGGCAACTATTGCTGAAAAATTTTTAATCAAAGGAAAAAAAATTGCCATCAACGGAAAATTAAGCAATAGAATGTATACTGATGCTACAGGCATCAAACGCTATTACACAGAAGTAATTATTAGCGAATTACAAATGATTGCATAAAAAAAATAAATAACAAACTTTAAAATTCCAAATTCCAAAAAAAATCTCGAGGTAAGCTTGGGACAAACAATTCAACAATATAACAATCAAACAATAAAATTAAAAAATATGAGCACTTTAAGAAACACAGTACAGCTAATAGGCAACTTAGGAAAGAATCCAGAAATCAAAACAGCTAGCAATGGGCATAAATATGCAACGTTTAGCCTTGCTACTACAGAAACTTACAACAACAAAGCAGGCGAAAGAGTAAAAGATACAACTTGGCACAACATTACACTTTGGGAAAAACAAGCAGAACTTGCAGAAAAATATTTAACCAAAGGAAGCCAAATAGGCGTAGTAGGTAAATTGGTAAATAATGAGTACACCGATAAAGATGGCAACAAAAAATCTAGATACGAATTGCGTGTAACAGAAATACAATTTTTAAGTGCAGGCAACAAAAACGCTACTCCAGAATCAGAAGGTGTGCTAGTAACTGCTAGCGATGATGCTGATTTACCGTTTTAATTAATTAAACAAAATGCAACATGGTAGAAAAATCTATCATGTTGCATTTTTAACCCAAATTACGCGATAGGATTTGAGGAACGAAAATTGTTTTACAAATACTTACATTCTTTCAACATTTCAAGTGTTGAATTTGGGATTTATTTTCATTCATCTAAGCTATTCAATTATATTTGCTTTGTTCACCACAGAATTATTCCAAATCACCAAAATGGCCGCACTCGATTTTAATAAAGATTTTCAATTAGCTTTTCAGTATGTAACCCAAACGCGTGAACATATTTTTTTAACTGGTAAAGCGGGTACCGGAAAAACTACTTTCCTAAAACATCTAAAAGCCAATTGCCAAAAAAATATGGTAGTAGCAGCGCCAACTGGTGTTGCTGCAATTAATGCCGGTGGCGTAACATTGCATTCATTATTTCAATTGCCATTTGCACCTTTTATACCTGTACAAAGTGGCGGCTGGGGCGCCATGACAGATGGTGGCCAAGATAAAAACACATTATTATCTAAACTAAAATATAATAAAAATCGCCTTGGCATTATACGCAATTTAGAGCTATTGATAATAGATGAAATAAGTATGGTGCGTTGCGATGTGCTAGATGCAATTGATACCATATTAAGATCTGTGCGCAGAAAACCATACATCCCATTTGGTGGTGTGCAGCTATTAATGATTGGCGATTTGTTTCAGTTACCACCTGTAGCACAAGGCCCAGAGTGGCAAATTTTATCTAAATATTATCGTAGCGAATTTTTCTTTGATAGCAAAGTAATGGAAGAGTGCAAACCTACTAGCATTGAACTAACTACCATTTACCGACAAAACGAAAGTAGCTTTATTAATCTGCTAAATGCTGTAAGAAACAACGAAGCTAGCGAAGCAGATTTAGAATTATTAAACAGCAGATACGAACCAAATATAGATTTGCAAGATTGTATTACCATTACAAGTCATAATAGGCAAGCGGATAGTATCAATCAAAATAATTTAGAAGAACTCAGCACAAAACAATACGTATACAAAGCCAAAGTAGAAGGAGAGTTTAGCGAATATAGTTACCCTGCCGATAAAGAATTATTTTTAAAAGTAGGTGCGCAAGTAATGTTTATAAAAAATGATGTAGGCATTGAGCGCAAATATTTTAATGGTAAAATTGGTAAAGTAGTTCGCTTATCTACAGATGAAATAGTGGTGCGCTGCAAAGGCGATACAGATGATATAGATGTAAAATTAGAAAGTTGGGACAACACCAAATACAGCTTAGATGCTAGTACTAATAAAGTAGAAGAAGAAAGAGTTGGTTCTTTTATGCAATACCCATTGCGATTGGCTTGGGCAGTTACCATTCATAAAAGTCAAGGCCTTACTTTCGAGAAATGTGCTGTAGAAGCCGCGCAAAGTTTTGCTAGTGGGCAGCTATATGTAGCCCTTAGTAGATGCACAAGTTTGGATGGTATTTATCTACTGAATCGTATACCAAGGCAAGCTTTAAAAACTAATGAACATGTAGTAAATTATTACAAACACATCAATGAGAAAGCCGCAGCAGAAAGCTTGCTAAAAAAACAAGAAGATTACTGCAAAGAGTTATTGATAGAATTATACGACTTTGATTTATGCGTTAAAGATTGTGTGCAATTACAAAAACTATGTGCTGAGCATCGCCACTTTTTTAGTGCTAGTGCCAATGCAACAATAGATGAACTGCAACAAAAATGTTTTTACCTAAAACAAGTTGGTCAAAAGTTTCACGACGAGTTAGAAAAAATAATTATAGCAAATGGCATTATTGGCAATGCCACCTTGCAAGAAAGAATGAACAAAGCCAATCAGTTTTTTGCACCACAATTATTTGCAATACTAGAGCAAATAAAAAACCATAATATGCAAATAGAAAGCTTGCCTGTAAGTAAAGACGCAGATGAAATGCTAGCTAATTTGCATACACTTATATATACAAAAAAATATTTTTACGAAAGCCTAGCCAATCAATTTACGATAGATGCATTTTTTGCTTGTAAAAATAATATTGCTATACCACCTTACAGAGGCACTACTTATTTAAATACTAAAAAAACAAATATTCCAACAGAAGTAATTAATGCAAAATTGTTTATAGCACTATCTGATGTGCGCAACGAAATTGTAATGGAAACTGGCGACCCTGTTTATTTAATAGCCAATCAAAAAACATTGGTAGAAATGAGTAATTATGTGCCATTATCATCCAAAGAGTTAGAAAACATTACAGGATTTGGTAAAGCCAAAGTACATAAATATGGCGACCTATTTTTAGATGTATTACAAAAATATGCAAGCATAGATAATTTGCAAAGTAGCATGGAGCTGCATCCAAAATACCTAAAAAGTGTTGGCGCCAAAGAAAGAAAAGTAGTAAAAGAAAAAAATGAAGCTATTAAAAAAGAGCATGGACTTTCTGGCACATCTATGGAAAGCTTTCAATTGTTCCAAGATGGATTTACAATAGAACAAATTGCAGAACAGCGCAAACTAACCCAAGGCACCATTCAAGGGCATTTGGCCAATGCCATTAGAGTAGGCAAACTAAGATTGATAGATGTAATGGAAGCCGAAAAAGGACTACATATTTTAAAAACAATTGCTGCCAACCCAGATAAAGGCATTACCGAAATAAAAAATATTTTAGGAGACGATTATAGTTTTGGTGATGTAAGATTGGGCATGGCGCAAGCAGAGAGGAATGGAGAGGGGTAGAATAATTTAAAAATGTTGTATCTTTATTTCATTCAATCATTAAAACGATGAAAAGGTATTATTTATTTTCAATATATTTAATTTTAAATATAACATACTGTAATGCTCAGATAGTTTTTAAAAAAACTGTAAGTGGAAACATTATAAACTATCCGATGAAGGCATATGCTTCTGATAGTACTTTCAAAATATTATTTTGGAATAATGTATATGATGTA
>CAIXQW010000031.1 GCA_903921675.1 uncultured bacterium
CAACTTAAAATGAAGTTCACATGACTCAACCGTACCATAATTCTTAAAGAAATTTATTAAATCCATCTTTTGTTATTTTATTCAAAAGTCATTTCCCAATACATAACCAATTTATGTTCTTGTAAAGAAACGTAGAATCAAAACTTTTTTAAAATCATTCAATTTCATATTCGCCAAATTCTATCTATCCTAGCATTTACATATATTTGCAATCATGATTTTATCAGACAAAACCATTTTAGAAGAAATTGAAAAAGGAACTATCAAAATAGAGCCTTATGATGCTTCTTGTATGGGCAGCAATAGTTACGATGTGCATTTAGGAAAATATTTGGCAGTGTATGAAGCCACAGAGTTAGATGCAAAAAAACACAATACCATTCGCCATTTCGAAATTCCGGAAGAAGGTATTTTATTGATGCCTGATACATTTTATTTAGGTGTAACAGAAGAATATACAGAAACACATGCTCATGTGCCATTTTTAGAAGGGAAAAGTAGTACAGGCAGACTAGGTATAGATATTCATGCTACTGCTGGTAAAGGGGATGTAGGATTTTGCGGCAATTGGACTCTAGAAATTAGTGTAAAAATGCCTGTTAGGGTATATGCAGGAATGCCAATTGGGCAATTAATTTATTTCCCGGTAGTAGGAGAGGTAATTAATGCTTATGATAAAAAGAAAAATGCTAAGTATGCTGGCCAAATTAATAAGCCAGTAGAAAGCATGATGTGGAAGAATAATTTTTAACCTTATTATTTTAAAAAAGAAGGTTATTTTTCCTTCAATTAAAATTAGAATTTCCCAACCTTAATCGTTATTTTTACGTTATACTATTTAAAACAATACTATGCGTAATATATTATTTTTTGTTCTTCTTTTAAGCTGTAAGATGTCTTTTTCCCAAAATTCTGGTAATGTTTGGTATTTTGGAAACCTTGCTGGCATCACTTTTAATACCGTTCCTCCTTCTATATTAACTAATGGTCAATTATCTACCAATGAAGGTTGTGCAAGTATAGCAGATCCCATAACAGGCAATATTTTATTATATACAGACGGCATTACTGTTTGGGATAAAAATCATTCCCCTATGCCAGGTTCTATTGCAACACCATTAAATGGTGCATCTTCTTCTACGCAAAGTGCAGTAATTGTTCCAAAACCAGGTAATGCAAATTTGTATTATATTTTTACTACACCAGACCAAGTAGGTGCTACTTTTGCTAATTCTGTAGAAATGTGTTACTCTATTGTAGACTTAACATTAAATGGTGGCAATGGCGATTTAACTGTGATTAATACCCCAATAATGGATAGTACTACAGAAAAAATTGCAGTGATTGGAGACTGCAGTGGCACTGCATATTGGATAGTTGGGCATAAATTTAATTGCGATTCATTTTATGCATTTAAATTAACAAGCACAGGATTAAGTGCTCCTATTAAATCTAAAGTGGGAATTGTACATCAAGATATTGGTAGTTTTCAAAATGCAGAATCAATTGGATATATGAAATTTTCAAGTGATGCAAAACACCTAGGGCTATGCACATATATTAATTTAAATACAGTAGAAATATTTAATTTTGATAATAACACTGGAATTATAAGCAATGCAATTACAGATCCATTGGGCTTTAATGTGAATTTTTCTAGCGATGGTCCTTATGGTTGTTCCTTTTCTCCAGATGGAACAAAGTTTTATGCAGTGTGGTCTAGTTTTAGTGGCGACTCTTGTAAAATTTATCAATATGATTTACAGGCGGGTTCTAATGCAGCAGTGTTGGCTAGTAGAAAAACAATCTATACCACTACGGATATTATTGGTGCTATACAAAATGGTCCAAATGGTAAAATGTATATTGACAATACTTCTAAAAATTGTTTAGATGTATTAAATACTCCTAATGGGCTAGGTGCTTCTGGTGTAGGATTAAGTTTAAATGCTATTCAATTTTCTACATCTGCGCTATCTTATGGCTTACCAGGTATTGTAGAAAGTTTTTTATCTCCAAGCGCTCCTAAATTTACTTTGCCTACTACTACTTTAAAGTGTATTAATGATACTATTAATTGCCCTCAAGCAAGAAAAAGTAATTTTATTTTATTTCCTACTGGTAGCTACAGTGTTAGTTCCGATTCTTTAATGATTAAGTTTTTCCCTACAGTAAATACTACGTACACTGTAATTAGTTTTGGCGCTTGTGGAAGCAATGATACATCCTCTTTTACCATTTCTATTGCTCCTCCTCCCGTTGCAGAATTTACATTCAACCCTGCATCTCCTTCTTTGGCAGATGTAAATATTTTGCTTCAAAATCAAAGTATAGGTGCAGCAACTTATCAATGGTGGAAAGCTAACACCATAATTTCTACCAATGTAGATTATAATTTTACAAACACATTAGGCTTGGGTACTTATTGTTTTACATTAATTGCCAAAAACCAAACAGGATGCAAGGATACCATAGAGCATTGTGTAGTTGTTTCAGATACTGTAAAAACCGAAATAGTATTACCAAATGCATTTTCTCCGAATGGAGATGGACTTAATAATACTTTTAACATTATTGGAAGAAATGTAAATCTTGTTAGTTTTCAGATTTTTAATAGATTTGGAGAATTAGTGTTCGAAACAAATGATATTTTAAAAGGTTGGGATGGAATGCATAAAAAATCACCTGCAGAGTTGGGCATGTATTATTATGCAGTAAAATATAAGGACACAAAAGATAAAGAAAAAATATTAAAAGGAGATGTACTTTTAATTAGATAAAGAATAAAAATGAAGAAAATTCATAACCCAATCCATGTATATGAAACTCCTATCACTTATACTGTAACTTTAACTGCAGAAAATGGTTATTGTCCACCAGCTGTAGATTCAAAAACACTAATCGTGTCAGATTATCCACTTGTAAATTTGGGGAATGATACATCTTTTTGTACAAATTTTAATGCTGCATTTAGCCTCAAAAATTTAGCGAATATTGGTGGAACTTATCTATGGAATGATGGATCTGTTGGTAAAAATTTGAGTGTGTCGGCAGCTGGGGTATATTATGTAACAGTTACTAACAATGGTTGTAGCAATGCAGATACTATTAATATTGCTAGAGATTGTTATATTAATATTCCAAATGTATTTACCCCAAATGCAGATGGATTGAATAATTGTTTTTTTTCAACAAATCTTTTGACTGCTGGCCTTACTAGTTTTAAAATGCGAATATTTAATAGGTGGGGTAATGAAGTTTTTTACACCACGAATTTAAATAGTAAAGGTTGGGATGGTAATTATGGCAATAAACCACAACCAATTGGTACCTATATTTACCAAATAGATATAATTATGAAAAATGGCGAAAGAGGAAGCTATCATGGTAATGTTACCTTAATAAGATAAACTATCAATATTTTATACAAACAAAAAAATCAATATTATCTTTGCAATAAATAATATTATTATGCCAAGTTTCGATATTCAAAGCAAAGTAGATGTTCAAACATTAGATAATGCCATTAATTCTGTAAATAGGGAATTAAGCACTCGCTACGATTTTAAAGGTACACACCTTTTGGTAGAGCTAGATAAAAAAGCTTTTGTGATTAAATTAGAAGTAGATAGCGAAATGAAGCTAGAGCAGCTAATAGATGTATTAATTACAAGAAGTATGCGCAGTGGCCTAGATAGTAATGCTTTAGATGTAACAAGTAAGGAGCATTACCCAAGTGGTAAAATTATTAAAAAAGAAGTTCCTGTAAAAAATGGCTTAACACAAGAAGACGCCAAAAAGATTGTGAAATTGATAAAAGATAGTGGGTTAAAAGTACAGGCAGCTATTATGGATGATATGGTGCGCGTAACAGGTAAAAAAATAGATGATTTACAAGAAGTAATGGCTATTTGCCGTCAAGCAGCATTGAAATTTCCTTTACAATTTGCAAATATGAAAAGTTAATTTCCATTTTTTGCCACTTATTTGCCATATTTTTTGGATTTAACATATAGGTTGCCTACTTTTGCACCTCATTTAATAATCGCATGGTTAGCAATCATGCACAAAATAATACAATTATGAAACAAGGAATACATCCAGAACATTACAGATTTGTCGTTTTCAAAGATATGAGTAACGAGACTATGTTTTTAAGCCGTAGTGCTGCACAAAGCAAAGAAACGATTGTTTATGAAGATGGTAACGAATATCCAGTTATTAAATTAGAGATTTCTAATACTTCTCA
>CAIXQW010000032.1 GCA_903921675.1 uncultured bacterium
TTTAGGTCATCTTCATCTAAATCATTGGATTTAAGAATGCCTAATATTGTATAGTTTTTCATTTTTGTTAAGGTTTTATAAAGTTTGTGAAATTACTATTCAATTAATTCACTGTTAGTCCTCTACTCGCCACTCGGCATAGCTTGTAGGAGTTTCGTCTAAGCGCATAGCCACCAAAGAAATCTGCCCATGAAATTGCGGTTGAATCAAATCTACAAAATGTAATAATAAATTTTCGCAAGTCGGTTGATAGGCAACAAGAATTACTTTTTCAAATTCGTTAGAAATAATTTCTGATTTAGAATAAGGAGCTTGGTCATTCAGTACTAATGCATGATCAAATTTTTCTAATATAGCATCTTTAATTATTTTTTTTAAATCGCTAAAGTCAATCACCATGCCTAGCTTTACATCATCTGTATCTTGAGTTGGAGATCCAATTAATGTAACACTTAAGTGGTAAGTGTGTCCATGAATATTTTTACATGGTCCATCATAGCCAAATAAGGCATGCGCCATATCGAATGTAAATTTTTTTGTTACGCGAACTTTTTTTACTGCCATTAGCTTGCAATTTGCTTTTCTATATTAGAATGTAGAAAATGCGAAGATAATACTTTCATATAATTCTATAAACTATTACAGGTAATTGTAATCACTACATTTGCCAAGTATTAATTATTGTTTTAAAAAAGAAGTGTTAGCTTTATACTTATCAGTGAATAGTAAAATTTGATACAAACCTGGAGGTAAATGGCGCACATCTATTTCAGTATTATTTGCTTTGTACTGTTTGTCAAAAACTTTTTGCCCCCAAGCATTCACAATGGAAATTTGGTAATCGTTTTCTTGTAGATGAATAGAAATTTGTTGATTGGCAGGATTGGGATAAATTTCTAAATTGTTTACAGCTTTGCAATTATTTATAGCACTTGGATTCGCAATATTCACTCTTACAAATACAGCAGGATTATTATTACCAAATGCAGGTGTAAATGTTTGTGCAGATGGGGTAGGGTCTAAATCTATTGGCCCTTTGACATACATTTTTATTAATGCTTGATTGCCATTTAGCAACAATTTGCTAGTCCAAGTATTATTGGCAGAATCTGAATAAAATACAGCTGTGCTAATATGCTGCAAGGCAGTATCTAAGGCGCTAAAAGCCATATTTGTATTGTTGGTATAAATAGCACTAGGGTAACCACTAGTATAGTTTGTACTATCCTTATTTAAATGTATTAGGTATAAACAATTATTTTTTAATTGCAGGTCTAGTCCAGTGTTTTCTCCTTTTCCTGCTATTGTTTTAGTCCATACTACATTCCCTGCAGCATTCCATTTGTCTATACAAATATCACTTGCGCCAATTGCCTGCGTTATTATGCCATTGTTCAATGTGGCAGTTGCACCATAATTACTCATTAAATAAAAAGCACTATTATCTATTTGTGTAATACATGTAGGATAAATATTAGTATCAATATTTTTATCCCACATTAAATTATAGTTAGTATCAAATTTTGCAAAACCATAATTGCCAAAATTAGCTGTAGCAATTTTTAGATTGTTGCTTGCGGAAAAACTTACATTCACTGTGTCAACATAATAATAAATTACATAATGATTGCTTGCATTATCTGTATACATATATTGTAAGCTAGCATAATTGCCTTTTAATTGTTTTGCTTGTACAAAGTTACCAGCTGCATCTAACTCTAAACTATATCCATGTCTTGTATATGGTGAACCTGTATTTAAAGTATTAATATTTGTACTTGGATCAAAATCTAACATGCCATTGAAATTTCCTATCAAAGAAATGTTGCCATTCGGTAGCCATTGCATTTGGTTGATATAAATGGTATTATATCCTGTAGTATCTCCAATTTTTTTTGCCCAAATAAATTGACCATTACTATCCAATTTTATTATGCAAGCTTCCCCGGAATTTGTGCTTTTAGGTTGAAAATATTGAATAGCGGTACCAGGGTCAATATCTACTTTGCCTACATATCTCGCACCTAAATAAATATTGCCTGCAGCATCATGAATCGTTTGATAGATGTACATAAAATCATTCATGTAGTTTTCTGGCAACCACTTTTTGGTCCAAAGTACTGTATTGCTTGGGCTGATGCAAGTAACGATAGAACCTGGATTTTTTACCACAGACTCTTGATACAAGGTCACATTATTTGGGTTGAAAATAGCAGTGGTATCAACAATTGCAGTTACAATGGTATTACCATTTGGTAAAAGATCATAATCGAACACCGTAGGATCTTGCCCTTGCCCTTCAAGACTAAAGTGGTTAATATAAAATTGTGCATTTGCATTGATAACAAATAAAAATGTAATTATTGCGAATAGGTATTTTTTCATGTGTAGCTAAATTTATTGGATAAACGTAAAATTAGACAATTTGGTTAACATTTAGTATTACCCATTAATTAAAGTTTTATATAGAAAAA
>CAIXQW010000033.1 GCA_903921675.1 uncultured bacterium
GAATGATAGCAAATTGCTGTAAGGCAAATACTAATGACTAAACATTAATGATTAAGATTGCATAAAGCAATTCCACAATAAAAAGGAATGGAAATAGTGTACTTACTATTCGTTAATCATTAACAAATAGTATATATTTTTGGTGGTTGCCAAATGTTTCCGTAGAAGTTGGAAATAAAAGAGAAATTACGGATAGCAACTTTTTGAGAAAAAGAAAACTGTGTAGGGTTTTTGATTTGAAACGGTTTAAAATCTAAGGCTATTACATTTGCACTGCAACAAGTACAAGTACAGAAAGGACTGCAATTATCGTCTTGGTCTTGCTGGTGGTCGTGATTTTGAGTAAGCTCCGTTGTTCCCTTTTTATCATTGCAATTATTATGCACATCGCTACAAGGCACTACCGAAAGCACCAAAATGTAGAGAGCCATAAAATATGCAAATATTTTCATTGGTGCAAAGATAATATAAAATCTGTTTATAAAAACCACAAATTGTCTTTGCCGAATTGTTTTAGTTCTTGTATTTCAAAGTGTGGGAATATTTCTGCCACCATTTCGGGGTAAAGTATTGTTACTGGTATATTTTGTTGTTTTACAGATTTCCAATACATTCGGCTGAACTGATAAACTTGATCTACAATTGCTTTTGTTGTATTGTAATCATCCAATACTTTTTCGTCTGTTGCCTTTAGTTTTAACTTTATTGGAAATGGATAACTTTCTATTTTTTCAGAAGCTGATACACCGTATCTGGTATTGTTACACAATAGATATTCATTCCAACCTGTTTTAATGAATGTACCACTAATAGGCATTGTATGAGTGCTGTTTTTATCAAATACAACAAAATCTTTACTCTCGGTTTTATTTATTGATACTATGATTATTGGAATATCTAAGTTTAATTCGTTTAGCTCTTTTTCAATTGGTTCTAATTCTTTTCTGCTCATTGATTTGTAAAAATGTATGATAAGCCTTTTTACATCTGCATTGTCATTTTTGAATTTACGAACTGCTTTGCCTATATCTCCTGCTAACATAAAAGTATCGGTAGCTGGGTGGCACTCAAACCCTCTAAAGTGGCCATTGTTTGAAAAACAAAAGGCACTGCCTATATATCTGCTTCCTATTTCAGCATTTTTGAAAGCTCCTACACCTACAATTAATTCATTGGATAAATTACGCTGTAAACGCCACGGAACTCCGTTTAGTTTAGCCAATATTGCGATAGCAATATTTGGCAAGTAATATTTGAAAGCTGAATTGTTTATTTTATCTCTATCAATTACTTGTGAAGTGATACGATAGTTTAATAATTCTTCTTTTACTTGGTAATATATTTTGTGTTTTTCTTCATCAGTTTCTGCTTTTGAAATGGGGGACAAATAAACTGCTAAGTATCTTATATTATCATCAAAGGATTTTTCTGTTAGTTGTTGCCTAATTTCTTCAATGGGATTGTCTTTATTTTCAAAAATAATACTGTTTTCTTTATCTATATTATAGTTCAGTTTGATATAACCTTTAAGCCCTTTGAAGCCGTCTTTTTTGCCTTCAAACCATTGGAATACTGTATTTGCAAAGCTGTTGTCTTCTTTATGAAATAAGAAAATGAATTTAATATTTTTATGAGGTGAAAGCTCATAAGGACCACCATCGCCTAAGCCATAGTGAGGCATTACATTTGTTTTACCTTGCCCAAACTGCATTAAATTACTATTCTCTGTGGTTTGCTTTATTTTGTCTGCATCTATTGAAATAAAACCATTTGAAGTAATAGGTAATATATTTTTGAACTCTGCTGTATTAATATACTTATCATAAAAGTCTGAAACTTCTATATAATAAGCACTGTATTTATTGGTAGGTTTTTCAGGTGTAGACTGTAAGCCTAAGAATTTGGATAAATAGAAATTGATTTTAGGAAATTGCTTATCCAAATGGTAACCTGCATCCTCTGGTAAATCGTCTTTGTAATAGATACGCTTATTGTATAAGAATGAAGAAAATATTTCTTCATCGCAGTGTATTTGTTCTCTGCTTTGTTTACAAAGCCTTGATTTGCCATCGTAAGAAATAACTAATTCGGGTTCTTTGGTGGCTCTTGCTATTTGTACTTTGATAGTGTAAACTGTGTATGTATCAAATGCTGTGTTTATTTTCTTAGTATCTAAAAACCATAATGAAATATCACTAATGAAGTTTGTTTTTATAGCATCGGCAATATTAAAGTAGTAATTATACAACCTCCAAGTGTAATACAATTTAGAAAAACGCTTACTCTTGTCAAACTCTACTGTAATTGGTGTAGAAATATTATCATCTGCTGTAAAGTTTGTATAGGCATATTCTACTGCTTCTAATTGTTCTTTTGTAAATAGTTCATCTATATTGACTGGTAAACTACTTACTTTAATTGGGTAAAAGCCATCGGCTTTTTCCAATTGGAATGAACACTCTTTTGAAGGAATAGGGTGCGAAAATGTGAGAATATTTAATATTAAGTTTTGTTTTGCCACTATAAATGATTTATTTGTTATTAATATTCTTAGTCAATTGTTTAATTGCTTCATTTGCTAAGGGTTCACCCTCTATTACATTATACATTTGGTCTGCCAACCAAAGTGTGGTTAATTCGTTTTCATCTGTTTTTAAGATTTTTGCTAAAAGTGGTATTTGTTCTTTCTTTAGTATTCTTTCGCCTCGTTCTATCTTGCTTAATAGTGGCGTATCTATATCTATAAATGGGGCAACCTGCCGAAGTAGCAGGTTGTTGTATTCTCTTATTTCCCTTATTTTAGAACCAAAATGATTAGACATAATGAATTGCTTATTTTGACTTGCCAATTTTTGACAAATATAAGCATAAAAGAGCAAATCAAAGTAATGAAGTGCAAAACTTTGAGCAGTCTAAGTAGTCTAAGTAAAAATGAAGTGGTTAAAATGGATTGGACTTGTATAGTCCTTTGGTGGGACTTGATAAATTGCCGTCTTTCTGTAGTTTTTTAAGGCAATTAAACAGTGTGGCTCTTGAAACTATTTTGCCTGTAACGAAATGCTCTTGTAAGTCTTTCAAATAGCACCCACCTTTTTCGGATTTAGTTTTCTCGTCAATGTATTCTAAAATGGCATCTGTGTTTGTGGTATCTTCTCTGCCGTCAGTTTCTTTAAGTAAAACGGTTTCGGGTAGTTGGTGTCCTTCTACTGCAAATTGATAGGAATTTATATCAAAGGTCATTACATTGTCGCTGTCCTCTTGTTTGTAACGAAAGGCAACATCTTTTACATAACGCTTACCCTCAGGGCTTTTACCTACTCCTATCATAAAATCGGCTTCCTGTGCTAACATACGACTACCTGCCAAACTATCTATGGTAATGGGTCTGCCTATTTGCTTGGGTGTATGGTGTATTACTATGAGTGTAATTTTTAGTCTATTGCATAATTCTCGTAGCCTTAGAGCCACTTTTTTAGCTAATCCGCTGTCTTCTATACCTCCTTCATATAATCGGCTTAAACTGTCAATAATTACGAAATTTGCACCATTGTTTTTGATTATACTTTCTAACAATAACCATTCTTCTTCACTTGCAATTTGACGAGGTACATTTTCATCAATAGAAGAATAATTATTAAGCCATTCATCGTTACCAATATGTTCTGTAAGGTATTGGGCTTGTTTGGCATTTCGTTGGCTACGTGGTTTCCAATATTCCTCTAAAGAAATGAATAATACTTTGTAAGATCCTTTGGTAATTGGTTGTCCCATAAAATCTGTAAGCCCTGCTACCAATGACATTGCTAAGTTTTCGCAAATAGTAGTTTTACCACTTTTAGAAGGACCAAAAATAAAACCAAATGAATTTTCTTTAATTCCACTCCAAATAAAAGGTGTATCGGGTTCGGTATTGGCTCTGTGAATGAGTTGTTTTAAAGGAACTGCACCTGTTTTAGAAAAATCTATGATTGGTACTACTGGCGTAGATTGCTTAGAAAATTTGCCGTGTTCTGCTGTATGGCTTTGGTAGGCACTTTTGATTGTTTGGCTTACTTCTGCTACGTTGTAATTGTAGTGTGATTTTATGTACTGTGTGGCTGATAGTTCGGATAAACCATTTCTATTGCAATTATTGGCCAATAGATTTACATAGTTGTTTCTGTTGCCCTCTACATAAGCCATTCTGTTATTGGTAAGCTCTACACATTTATGAAATATACTTAGTTCGTCTGTTGGTTGTGTAAACTGTTGCACTGGTGCAATGGTTGTTTGCTTTACTTCTTCGTGCTGTACTAAGAATTTTTGAGCTTCGTAATTGATAACTATACTGCTATCGCAACTAAAAAAACAAAGTCTGTTAATGTCCTTACCTGATTTATCAATTTCTACTCCTGTTGCCTTTTCATAGATTGCTTTTAGTTGGTTGAATGCTTGTAAATGATTGGTAGGATTAGAATTAACCTTAATTATAATTTTTAAGCCAACACCTGAAGGACTAATAAAACAAGCAAATGTAAACGGCACTTCGGCAATTTTTTGTTTGTAGTTTTTGATTTCATCTTTAGGTAATTTGTCTATATCCAAAATTATATACCCGGAATAGTCTTTGAGGTTTTCGGCTTTTCTGCCACCCTCGTAAGTACCTGAGATAATGAATGAAGGAATTTTCTTTTTTAGTTCTGCATAAAGCTCTGTGTTGCCCTCTTGGAATGCCTTTGTAGCTGGGTCAACTAAATGCTTGTATGTACCGTTATTGATTTTGAATAAAACCTGTAATACTGGGTTTTGTTCCATTGCTGTGGTGTCCATTACCGTTTTGTATAATGACACTAAGGGATAATCTTTTATATCTTTTGACATCTTTCTACTGCTTTTTAATTTGTTAAAAAATCAAAGTATTTAAGGGTGCTTATTTCTTAAATGCTTTGTTGTAATGTTTTTTCAATAGTTCCTCTACATCGTTCATACGATAGTAAATTTTGCTACCTACTTGTGAGAAAGAAATCATCCCTGTATCTCGGTAATGCTGTGCAGTCCGTTTTGAGATTTTGAGTAACTGAATGAACTCTTGATTGTCTAACCAAATTTCTTTTGGTTCTTTTTCCTTTGCTGTTAGTTTAGTTTGGATTTCGTCCATTTTCTTAACTAATTCTTGGAATGCTTCTGATTGGATTGTTATTACTTCCATTGCTTTTTAAATTTTATTTTATTGCGTTATTGCAATGCAAAAGTGAGAAGTAAAGAGAAGGCAAAACAGTCCCATAGGGTCGTATGACCCAAGCTAAAACGCTTGACTATAAAGGGTTTGAAGAAAAAAAAGTTTCTAAACTTTTTTCAAAAGTGCTATCAAAGTATGCAAATGAGTAGCCCAAAGTTCCTTTGATTTGGTGTCGGGGTCATTGAATTTTTTAGTAATAGTATCAATACTAATTTCACCCTCTTTGGATTTTTTGGTAGTAAAGTTGGAAGAAATAAAACGGAATAATTCTGCCTTAGTTTTTACTTCAAAAATGTCGGGTTTTAGTTCAAATAACATTCTAAAAAGTAAGGCTAAATCGCCTACAGATAGATTAGTTTTTATAGGTGGTGCTTTAGGCTCGGTTATCTTAGAGAAATCAATACTTAAATTAGCATTGACAAAGGATTTTAGACCTATTAAAGCATCTTGTAATTGTCTTGGTTTGGATTGTAGATTAGATAAATTTTGAGTATCAATATCATATTTTAAGAAGTCCAATTTTTGAAGCTCTTTATTGATAACAACTAATTTTTTACTTGCTATGGTTGGTACTTCTACTGCTTCTGTAATATCTTGGAAAGTATCGTTAAATATGGGTTCTAACTCCTCAGCTTCTAACAATTTGGGATAAGTAATATTTTCAAGTTTGATTTTGTAATGTTGTAAGAAGATTAGATTTTCTAATGCTTGTAAATCATCTAATAGTATTTTCTTTCTTTTGGCTTCTTCTTTACTGGTGGTATCGTTTTGAAAGTATTTAGAGTAGTTTTCTAATGTATATAAAATCCATTCTAAGGTGATTTCCTTCTTGTGTTTTGGTTGGTTGATATATGTTGACACCTTGAAGTGATTAAGCCCTACAATGTCTTTAATATGGCTTTCTGTGGGTTGTTTCTTCTTTATGATTGTGCTGTAAATACCTGCTTCATCATACACATTTCCTGTAACATATTTTTCAAACAATTCTTTTACTTCTAAATGTAAACGAATAAGAGTAATGCCTAAAAAGTGAAGTATAAAAGTATTGTTAGGGTCTTGGCTGTGGTTTCCATTTTTGGAAACTTGTATTTTTTGCTGTTCGGTTCGTTGAATAAGTGAATTAATGCCTTTAATAGCACCTATAAACACATTCTTTTTTTCACTCTCACTAATATTTAAGTATGAGAATTTATAGAGGTTGTTTATTAGTCGTGTGGCTTCGTTCTTTATTAGATAATAGTAAAATGTAGCTTTGTTGTTGGTTGGTTCATCTGCAATAACTTCAATTAATGGATATAAAATTTCATCTACAACTCCATTAAATTGCACTTGGTCATCTGCTAATTCAAATAGGTATTCTTCTTCGTTTAATGTGCTTTTATAATCAATTAGGGCTTTATTTATAGCATTATCAAAGTCTATTGAACTCTCTGTAGGATTTTTGAAATTAGGGGTTAATTTGGCTCTAAAACGATTGTCGTCCTTGTTGCTATCAAGCCACGGTCTTAAATCGTTGTATAAAATACTATGGTATGTACTTAAATCTAATTTCATTTACTTAAATTCAAATGGCAAATTTACTAATTTTAATACTTTTTCTATTCAACTTAGATTTTGTATAACCTACTTTATATACTGGTCTACAGCTTTGTCTAATTCTTCACTAATAATTTTTGCATAAATCTGTGTAGTTCCAATGTCGGTATGATCCATCAACTTACTAACGTGTTCTATTCTCATTCCATTGTTTAGAGCTGTGGTTGCAAAGGTGTGACGGCTAATGTGAAAACTTACATTGAATGGAATACCTAACTCTTTACCAATGTTTCTTAAATGAAAATTCACAATATGTCCATTTCTTTCGGTTTCGGTATATCTATATTTCACATCAGCAAGATACCTTTCTTTATCATTTATCATATTGAAAACAAAATCATCTGGCTGTGTTAGTGGTGTTCTGTATTTTTTCAAAACATTCAAAGCTGTTTCGCCTAATTTAAAACTATGCTGTCTGCCTGTTTTACGAATGGTTTTATTTATCTTTTTATCTTCTTCGTTAAAATGTTTCCATTGAAGCTCCATCACATCGCCAAATCTTAAACCACCTCCAAAAACAGAAAATACAAACATATCTCTACTTAATTCAGCTTTGCCCTCAGAAGTTATTTTAAGGTCTTGGAAACGCTGTAACTGGTCTGTATTAAGGTATATTCTTTTGCCCTTATCTTTTCTTAATTTGATACTTAAAAAAGGGTACACATTGGCAGGTATTATTTCCTCTCTTATAGCCTCTTTAAACATAATCGCTAAAATCATTATAGAATATCTTACAGAAGTGTTGCCATTTTTCAAAGTAGTACTGCAATAATTTACATAGTCTTTTAGCATCGTTACTGTAATATCATCAAAATACAATTCTTTAGTACCTGCAAATTTTTCAAACTTCTCTGTGTACCTTTTGTAATTCATATAGGTTCTTAATGCCAATGTACTTTTGATTTTTTCGCAACGGTCATAAGCATAAGTAAAAAAATTACTACTGTCTTTTCCTTTGATAGCTTCTTTTAACTTCTTAGCTGAAACAGATTTTTTCTTTCTTACAAGGTCTGCAACTTGCCCTTCTGCATCTGCTACCTGTTGAGATAGGAAAGCATTTAACCTGGCACTATTGGGGTGGTTCTTTTTTATCTTCTGTTTTGCTTCGTCCCATTCGGTGGATAATAACTTAACACTTGTCGTAATGAATTTGGTTTTACGGTCTTTAATAACTCGCAAATACAAAGGACTATGCCCTGCCTTGTCTACTTGGTGTTGTCTTAATATTAATTTTACGCTTGCCATATGTTATACTATTTAATGATTATCAGTTTAGATTTTTCCGAAATTTCGCCTGTATTTATTAGGCTATGCAATAGGAAGAAATCCGATACAAAGGTACAACATTTAGTACAACAAATCAATATATTTATGTGCTTTTATTTGCTTTATTTTGCAGTGGATATTTTCGTAAATCCTTTATTAATAGGCATTTAAACGAATTTGATTACACAAGGTTTGTTATTTACGCTAACATGGGTTTAGCAAAAGTAGGGCTTTAGTACTTGACTGAATCCGAATCGGATACTTTCTATTCGCTTTTGTACTAAATTTGAACTTTAATAGTATCTAATCCTAAGGTTCGTCAAGCCCAAAAACGTTATGGGCAAGTTTAAAAAACGACACAGCGAACAGACACGAGAGCCACCGACAATTCGGTTTGACACTTTTTTTGACAACTATTAATGGCATACAAGCAATAAAAATAAAAAGTGGAGTCCAGAAACCATTTTAAAAACGGGGCGGTTCCGAAAAGCCTTATGAGTAGGAAAACTAAATTAATTTATTATGCAAAAGATTTTTACTAAATTCAATGGACTCTCATTGAGACGACTGAAAGTTCTATTAGTTCTGCTGATAAGTACGGGCTTTATTATCAACGCCTCAGCACAGGGGTTTGATGCATTGAGCAACCCCAAAATATATGTTAAACTTATGCATCCCCCAGGATTAGGCTTGAAAATCAACAAAGTTATTTTTAATCCTGCTACAGGAAATTGTTCTGACCAAATAATTGATGCAATGATAAGTGACTTTGTATCCAATAATGTTGAAGTGATTGATAGAAACAACCTCCAAGCTATACTTGCAGAGCACAACTTCAATTTTTCAGGATACGTTGATAAGAATAGTGCGGTTTCCATCGGAAAAATAATTGGCCCATCCGCTATGATTACAGTTAAAGTGCTCAGATGCCAAACTGAAATAAAAGAAAATCTATATGTTGATGAGAAGCATCGTAATTACAAAACTAAAACAGATTCTATAGCAAGAGCATGCATTGCTAGAACAACAGTTTACTTAAAAGTATCAATTCAAACTACTGATTTAACAACGGGTAGAATTTTTACGGCACATGTTCTGGAATATTCTCCAGTAAGAGAAAATAAATCTTATAATGGAAAACCAGAATGTCCTTCTCCATTTGAAGTGCAAGCAATGGCATTCAACTATTTAACTTCTGATGTACATAGAATGTTTTTTTCTTGGTCAGAATACACCGATTTATACTTTATGGATGATAAAAATGGCGGTTTGAAAGAAGCTTTTAAAGCTCTTAAAGCTGGCGATATCGCCCAAGCCTTTGAACTTTCAAAAAAGAATCTCGAAAAATGTAAAAATACGCCTGATATCAAAGAAAAGATATTGGCACATGCTTATTACAATTTAGGCATGATGCATTTTATACAAAATGAATATGATAAAGCAATTGAGTATTTTCAAGAATCTCAAAAAATACGCCCGGGAAAAATTGCTACAGAATCAATAAGTGAGTGTAATAGAGCCAAAGCTCTATCTTTAGAGATGCAAAAGGTTGACGTTAAAGCTGCAATAGAAATAGAAAAAAGCAATAATCAAACTCAACAAGCTGAGAAATCGCAAATTGCTAATACGTTGATAAATGCTGATATTATTTTACTTACAGAAAAAAAGTTGCCGACAAACCTCATTATTCAAAAAATAAAAACTTCTACTTGCAACTTTAATACTTCAACTGAAGAATTAATTAAATTAACGAATGCAGGTGTTTCTGAGGCTGTAATTCTTTTGATGATGGAAAAAAAGTAACTATTTACAAGGATGGTAAAGAAAACCAGACAATAACAAAGTGTAGCAGCAACCCTTCCGGAAGACTAAACACATAACATAAACAAATACACATTCTAATAAACAATTTATAAAACAAATTAAAAAAAACAAATTATCATGCAAAGAATTACATTTCTGACAGTAGCATTTCTTATTTATGCTTTGCCTATCCAGGCTCAAGATGAACCAAAAACATTGAAAGTGAATATTAATAACAATGCTATTATTGACATATTCAAACCAACAAATAATTCTATTGAAATGAATATAGATAATATGAAATACTCAATTTCATATGAAGAATTAGGATTTGAACACCTATCTGATTTAAAATTTATTAATAATGTACTTACAATTGGTGGATATATGGAGGGTACTGGTGGATACACCTATACCTATAAGTTCCGTAACAATAAAAGTTCAAATAAAATTGAATTAATTGGTTATGACTACTTTTATAAGTGGGCAACTGGTAACATCAGTAAAAGTTTTAATGCTATAACTGGGAAGTATGAAGTTACTGTTGAGCAGTATATAGAAAGTAAGGATGAAATGAAAACAACAAAGCATGAAGGCAAATTTGAATTGAAGAAAATAATACTTACTAGCCTTAAAAATAGCGACCTCTATAAACTTGATAATATTGGAAAGCAATACGAACCAGAGTAGTAAGTGCATTGCAACATACGCCACATAAAACATATAAAGATTAAAAAACAATACTAAATGAGAAAAATAATAGTTGTAATAGGTGTCTATATTTCCCTTTCGCTATGCTCCAGTCCGCTAGCAATTAGCTGCATAAAACGTCAATGCAACTCTACGGTAGACAGCATCCAACCAACAGATAGTTGTATGCAATAACAGACATGATGCACACCAAGAAATTCTCCCGACACTTATTGCCAAAAGTTTAGCAGAAATATTTACATTTACAATTCGGAGTTCTGAAACCAACTCAAAAAAAAACAAGGCAATACTAAAAGCCTAATGAGTTGGAAAATTTCAAACAAACAAATCATATAAAAATGTACAACGATCAAATTGAAAATCTCATCAACCTTGCTATAACAGATGGCGAGTTAACAGAAAAAGAAAAACAAATTCTATTTAAAAAAGCGGAAGCAGCGGGTATAGACCTTGACGAATTTGAAATGGTATTGGATGCTAAGTTGTATGATAAACAGCAAGCTTTAAAAGTACCTGCACCATCTGTTGCAGCGCCAAAATCAGACAAATTTGGTGATGTAAAAAAATGTCCCGCATGTGGTGCAATTGTTCAGTCATTTCAAACAAATTGCGCTGATTGTGCAAATGAGTTTAGTAATGTAGAAGCTAATGTTTCCATCGGAAAATTATTTGAAATGATTAATGCATGTGAAAATGAGCGAAAAGAGGAAGATATATCTATTGTAAGCGCAGTCGGAAGTATATTTGCAAAAGCATATGGTATTGGTGGAGGTGATAAAATATTAGAAAAGAAAAAATCTATTATTTCTGGCTTCCCTGTTCCAAATACTAAAAATGACATTTTAGAATTTTTATCGACAGCGATACCTAATGCAAAACAGAAAGGCAATTTTTTGACAAGGCAACAACCTGAGAACAAGTCGCATAATGATTTAGCTCCCACTTGGTTTTCTAAATGCGAACAAATTGTAATGAAAGCCAAATTTTCTATGAAAGAAGACAAGAAGGTACTTGAAGAGATAATGCTTTATGCGAAGGAACTTGGCATAAAGTAAGAAAGTAATAATTGAATAAATTAAAAAATAATAAACATGGGATTATTTGGAAATAAATCAGAAGGCGGAATGATGGATGTGATCCGTTGCGACGAGCAAGAATATCTTGTTTGGAAGTGGCGTCCTTCCGGAGAAGCCAATACAACAAAAAAAGAAAATGCAATTCGATATGGAAGTAGTTTAAGAGTAAAAGATGGCGAATTAGCTGTTTTTGTTTATCAACAACAAGATGGCTCCATGCAAGATTTTATTATTGGCCCTTATGACCAAACAATAAAAACGGCCAACTTTCCTATTCTATCAAGTATTGTTGGCACTGCATTTGGTGGTGATTCGCCTTTTCAGGCAGAAATCTATTTCATCAATTTATCTGGTAATATGCAAGTGAAATTTGGTATTCCTTATTTTGATGTATTTGATCCTAGATTCTTAGATTTTGCAATACCAATGGCTGTTAGAGGTACCATTACATTTAATATTACAGATTATAAAGGTTTTATTAAACTAAATCGTTTGCTTAATTTTGAATTAGACGATTTTAATAAACAAATTAAAGATAGTGTAGCGAAATACATAAAGGGTGTAATTACTAATATTCCTGCTGAAAAAGGCATGCCTGTTTTGCAAATTGAACGCCAAATATTTCAGATTAATGAATTTGTAGAAGCTTATTTAAAACCAAGACTTGAAAATGATTTTGGCGTAAATTTAAAAGGTTTAGACATTGCAACTATTGAGGTAGATAAAGAAAGTAATGGCTTTGCAGAATTGAAAAAAATAACCATTGATCAACAAAGTAAAGCTACGATTGCACAAAACGATGTTTCTATAAAAAACTTGCAAGATATGCAGAACATCAATGCTGGCAATATGGAGGAAACGCTGCGCCTTCAGCGTGAGGAAGCTCAAAGAGCACAAAAACTGCAAACTGAAACAAATTTCATGGGTGCTCATGCACTAAACCAACAAACAGATGTACTAAAAACAGGAGCTGAAAGTTTAGGAAATATGAGTAATATGGGAGGTGGTTCTGGCGGAATGAATCCTGCTGGAATGATGACTGGAATGATGATGGGTGGCGCTATGGGAAATCAGATGGCTGGCATGATGAATAGTATGGGGCAAAACATGCAAAATCAACAAAACACACCACCTCCACCGCCAACGATTGCTTATAGTGTTTCTGTAAACGGACAAACAGCAGGTCCTTTCCATCTGCAGCAATTACAACAAATGGTGCAAAACGGACAACTTACACCAAACACGCACGTTTGGAAGCAAGGCATGGCAGCTTGGGAATTAGCAGGTAATGTTCAAGAATTAGCAACATTATTTGGTGCAGTTCCACCACCACCCCCGCCACCAGTTATTTAACTTTTAAAAATCAAACATGATGAATGATGATAGTTTTTTTTCAATAAACAGATTAGTAGAATTTGGTATGGGAATGGCTGTGGCACAGCAAATGGTTAATACCATGAATAGTGCAATGACCAATATGCATGTTCCCGGTGCTATGAATGCAATGCAAACAGCAACTCCTCAATTTTATTATGCAATAATAGACGACAACCAAGCTGGTCCATTTTCGGAGCAAGAATTATCCCGTTTGATTGCAGATAAAAAAATCGTGAAGGAAACTTACATTTGGAAACCAGGTTTGCCAAATTGGGAAACTGCTGAAAAATTGCCGGAGATTCTAAAGCTGGTGGCATTAGCACCACCACCATTTCATAAAAATATGTAAAATATGAAAATAAATTTTATTCAAACTATTATAGCTATAACCATAAGTATACTTATCTCTTATGGTTTGTATTGTTTTCACGTAAGAGAGAATAAGCTACTTTTAAGTATAGGCAGTTTTGTATTTCTTGCTACAACATTATGGGTGACAATCGGTATAAGTTTTGAACAGCCAAGAACAACAACAAATATTAGAGTTGTTTCAGGTATTTTCTTTGCCATAGCTTTGCTTAGCAATCTAATTTTTACGTTTATAAATTTTTCTGTTCCAAGTTATTGCATTATTAATGGAATTTTATGGTTAGTTTTTATTTTGATTGTGTACTCACTCAACAAAGCAAAACAATAGCCAACGCTTAGAAGTTCAGCACATTTGCCGATAGCCCCAATCAATGCCAGGAAAAGGTGGCAGTTCAATCTGCTGCAGACAGTTTTGTGGTCTATCAAACATTGGTTTTCTTTATCTACACTTGTGGTAAAAAACAATAACTTCGCAAAGCTTAACAACACAAGCGGTATTGGATGCTACGGCTATGAAAGCATGTAATATCAACCGTTTGTCCATCAAAAATATTCATCAAATAATAAAACACACAATCATGATTGATCATATTGAAAAATTAAAACAGACCATTGAACCCTTAAGACAAGAGATTATTCATCACAAAGTTTATTCTGCTATTAAAAACATAGACGACTTAAAAGTATTTATGCAATTTCATGTATACGCTGTTTGGGACTTTATGTCTTTATTAAAAACACTACAAAGCAACCTAACTTGCACATCTGTTCCTTGGTTTCCTAAAGGTTCAGCAGATACTAGGTATCTTATCAACGAAATTGTTGTAGGTGAAGAGTCGGATATAGACTTAAATGGCATTAGAAAAAGTCATTTTGAGTTGTATTTAGATGCGATGAAACAATGCGGTGCAGACGCTTCTAAAATTGAAATTTTTACAGATGTATTAAAAAATACTGGCAACTTTCCCGCTGCTTATTTAGCTTCAGCAACGCCAAAAGAAGCAAAAGATTTTGTTGACTTTACTTTCAAAGTTATTGAAAGTGGTAAAGACTATTTGCAATCTGCTATTTTTACCTTTGGTCGCGAAGACCTAATACCAGGCATGTTTATCTCTATAATAAATGAAATGCACAAGAACTTCCCTGACGATATTTCTATTTTTAAATACTATATAGAAAGACATATTGAAGTGGATGGCGACCACCATAGCCATCTTGCAATAGAAATGACAAGCAATCTTTGTAAAGACAACGAACAGTATTGGCAAGAAGCAGAAGAGGCAGTTATACATTCTTTAAAGCAACGAATTGAATTGTGGAACGGTGTATACAGACAGTTGACAGAAAAATAAATATGTTAGCAGAATTGTTGTAGTGGCTGATGAAAATTTAGTTTTGTATAAAGCCCAAACACTATTTTAATTTTATTGTAGCAACTTCTAGATAAAAAAATGCCACCTTGATAAATCAGAGTGGCATTTTTTTTCAAACAATAAAAACTAAATACTTGCAATTATCTTATGTAATTCTTCTTTTGTTTTACCCACTTTTATTTGAATTTTGCCAAGCATTTCATCTTTTTTACCTTCTGTAAATAGCAAGTCATCATCTGTAAGTGTAGCAAACATTTGTTTTAATTTTCCTTTTTGCGCATCCCATTTTCCTTTTAACTCTGTAGTATTCATTTCTTTTAATTTTTACTTTTTCATCGCATTTGGCGATACAATTATGAAATTATTTTCATAATGTAAAGTTGAGATTTCTGTTGGCGATACAGTTATAAAATTTCAATATTGATTTGTATAATAAAAGCCTAATGAAAACCTAAACCTATAGTGGGTACGCCTGTAGACAAATCTAAAAACAAACCAATTTTATGATTGATATGATACTCTGCCCCTGCATGCAAATCTAAAAACAAAGGATTAGGCGAAGCATAATATGTTTTATTGCCATAATAATCGGCATCCCAATGAGAGCTTACAATAGCAAAGCCCAAAGAACCTGCCACATAAAAATCCCATTTATTATTTGCTTTTAATAACTGATCTAAATAATAAGTTCCTTTTGCCCCAATTGGTACTACTGTTTGGTGATACGTGTAATATTTATACGGATAATTATTGCTACAAGCTGAATATTTTTCTAAATATTTATGCAAATCCCATTTTAAATACCAGCATCTTTTATTTGTTTTAAAAATAAAGCCAC